>CAYPJB010000001.1:0-21235 GCA_964410845.1 uncultured Bacteroidales bacterium
GTGCCATCTTCGAGTTGCTTGCCTGGGCCGACAGAGATCACCTTGCCACGCTGGGGCTTTTCCTTGGCTGAATCAGGCAGCACGATGCCACCAGCGGTCTTCTCTTCAGCATCGAGGGGCTTGACAACAATGCGGTCATCGAGGGGTCGGAGTTTCATAAGTTGTGTTCCTTGTCTGGTGTAGGGCACGCTGTGCGTGCCTCTCGGAATCATGTAGTTACAGTTTGATAATGTCAGGTTACATTGAGCACGAACCGATGTGAGGCACGCGCAGCGTGCCCTACCGGTTACATCATCCCGGGCATGCCCATGCCACCCATGCCGCCCATTCCTCCCATGCCACCCATACCTGGCATGCCGCCGCCCATACCACCACCGTGGTCGTGGTCATGGTGATGGTCGCCACCTGCACCCTTGGGTTCAGGCTTGTCAGCGATCAAGGTTTCAGTGGTCAGGAGGAGAGCAGCCACGCTGGCAGCATTCTGCAGTGCGGAGCGGGTTACCTTCACAGGGTCAACGATACCAGCCTTGCGGAGGTCGGTGTACTTCTCTGCATTGGCATCGTAGCCGTAGTTCTTGTCCTTGCCCTTACGGATGTTGTTGACAACGACAGCACCATCGAGGCCTGCATTCTCAGCAATCGCCCGGGCAGGGACTTCTAGTGCCTTGCGGAGGATGTCGATGCCATGCTGCTCGTCGCCTTCGACCTTGAACTTCTCGAGTGCCTTGGCAGCATGCAGCAGTGCGACTCCGCCACCAGCCACGATGCCTTCTTCGAGGGCAGCGCGGGTAGCAGCGAGCGAATCTTCGTAGAGAGCCTTGCGTTCCTTCATTTCAGTTTCAGTCGCAGCGCCCACCTTGATCTGAGCGACACCACCGGCGAGTTTGGCCAGGCGTTCCTGGAGCTTCTCGCGGTCGTATTCGCTGGTGGTGGTTTCGATTTCGCGGCGAATCAGGTCGCAACGGCCCTGGATGTGGTCAGCCTTGCCAGCGCCTTCCACGACCGTGGTGTTCTCTGCATCAATGCGAACCTTCTTGGCGGTGCCAAGGTCGGTCAGCTTGACTGCTTCAAGCTTGATGCCAAGATCCTTGAAGATAGCCTTGCCGCCGGTGAGGACAGCGAGGTCTTCGAGCATTGCCTTGCGGCGGTCGCCATAGCCAGGGGCCTTCACAGCAACCACCTGGACGATGCCACGGAGCTTGTTGACAACGAGGGTCGCCAAGGCATCGCCATCAATGTCTTCAGCAATGATCAACAGTGGGCGGTTAGCCTTGCTGATGACTTCGAGTAGCGGCACCAGATCCTTGGCGTTGCTGATCTTGTCTTCGTGGATAAGGATGTAGCACTTCTCGTATTCGCAGATGACCTTTTCGGGGTCAGTCACGAAGTGGGGAGACAGGTAGCCACGGTCGAACTGCATACCTTCGACCCAGTCGACTTCGGTGGTGAAGCCTTTGCCTTCTTCGACAGTAATGACACCATCGGAGCCGACCTTGTCCATAGCTTGGGCAATGAAGTCGCCAATCTCGGTATTGTTGTTGGCCGAGATGGTAGCAACTTCCTTGATTTCCTTCTTGTCCTTGGCGTTGATCTTTTCAGCCAGCTTCTTCAGCTCTTCGGTAGCCTTGGCGGTAGCCTTCAGGATACCTCGGCTGATGGCCATGGGGTCCACGCCGGCGGAGATGCCTTTGAGGCCTTCACGGTAGATGGCTTCGGTGAGGACAGTGGCAGTGGTAGTGCCGTCACCTGCAATGTCAGAGGTTTTGCTGGCTGCTTCCTTCACCAGCTGAGCACCCATGTTTTCGTAGGGGCAGTTGAGTTCAATATCTTCAGCGACCGAGACACCATCTTTGGTGACATTGGGAACGCCCCAACCTTTATCGAGCACTGCATTCCGACCACGAGGTCCGAGGGTGCATTTGACCGCCCTGGCCAGCTTGGTCACGCCTGCCAGTAGTTTCTGGCGGGCTTCATCAGCATAAGTCAGTTGTTTGGCTCCCATAGGGGGATAGCCTCCTGAGTAGGTGCAAAAGGTGCAGATTATCCAACGGGATACGGGATGAGCAAAGGATGTGCCGCTTGCAGCTTGTTAGGGTGTAAGGTAATGTAGTATCAAGGGTTATGGCGACAGTTTCTGTGATGTGGCTTTTGAAGTGATGCCAGAATGGCAGGAATCGAAATCACTTCCCGCAAACCGGCTCTGTTGACTTAACGGATTGAAACAGGCAGACCCATGGCTTTCACTATTTCCTGGAATCGTGGATCTGATTGCAAGCATTTCAACGTGGGATCAACATTGATCCAGATGATAAAAGGTGTGCGTTCGTCACAGGCTTTGTGAAGCCAAACTATTGCTTGATCGATGTTGCCAAGTGCTGCGTGGATTCGAGCTACATGGAATGCAAAGCCAAACTGTTGTGTACTGCAAGCCATCAGTTGTTCTGCTATCTTGATGGCTTCCGTTCGATTGCCAGCTACGGCATGAGCGTATCCCAACATACCAAGCACACCCGGCTGTTTCTGCCCCTGATCACGGGCGGCTCGCAACCGGACGATAGCTTGTTCGGTCATTCCCTTTTGCACATAGGCAAGTCCCAACTCTGCGTATGTCATGGGAAAGTTCGGATCCTGCTCAAATGCCTTTTCTGCTTCCACAATTGCCTGATCATACTGCCCTAGCCAGTTGTAAATCATCGCCAGTTCATGGCGGTGTGCTGCTGCAAGCGGATCGAGCTCCTGTCCACGACGCAGGCTATCCAAAGCCTCTGGTAGTTGCCCGAGTGCAGCAAGGCAAAAAGCATACAGGGTCAATGACGATGCGTGAGGATTGATTTCAGTTCCTTTTTTCAATTCTGCCTTGGCTGCACTCCAGTTCCAGTCATGAAACAGGTAGACGGCACCGAGAAATGTGTGTGCTGATTGCAGGCTACTATCGATAGCCAGTGCTTTCTCGGCATACATTCTGGCATGAGCAAACGTCTTGAGTGGCCCACGGTACAGATTTCCCAGCAGCACATGACATTGTGCCAGGCCTAAGTAGGCTAACGCATAGTGGGGATCCAGTTTGATGGCTCTCTCGTAATACTCAATCGCGGTGCTCAACCCTTCTTCGGTGAATTTATTCCAGTGATAATTCCCCTCAGTGTAGAAAAGGTACGCATTGGGGTCTGCCGTATGGCGCTTGGTAAGAAGTAGATCCTCCTCACCAGTCAGTTGTAAGTGCAGGTTGGCAGAAACGTCTCGTGCGATTTGATCCTGCAGATCCAGAATAGAGGTGAGCTTTCCCTGGTAGCGCTTACCCCAGAGATGGTTATCTTCCAGACCATCAACTAAGGCGACGCTGACCCACAAATCGTTGCCGTTCAAATGCAGTCTGCCAATCACGAACATGTTTGCTTTCAATTCGTGTGCGATAGCAGGCAAAGCGGTAATGTGATGCCTGTAACGGGATACTGAACGGCCGGACCTTGAGGCCCTCGCGTCGAACCTGGGAGAGACTGAAAATGATGTGATCAGCAAGGCCGTCACTGAGGTACTCTGTTGCAGGTGCGCCACCAACATTTTCAAAAGGCAGGACGGCAACAGCCTGGAGCTTACAGACATCACTTTTTGGTAAAGCGGGAGCGGGGGGATGGTTGGCAATAGACCGCATTCCTAACGCGACATCACGAGCTGACTGGAGACGTTGATTGGGATTCTTCGCAAGACACTGCCGAATCAGACGTCCTAATTCCGGAGGTATAGTGTTGTTGGAATAGGAAGGGTCAGGAGGCTCATCACGGAGAATGGCCGACATGGTATCAGCTGCGGTTTCCTTGAGAAAGGCTCGTTGTCCGGTGACCATCTCATACAGAACACAACCAAATGAAAAGAGGTCACTTCGCGAGTCAGATGCCTGGGCTCGCACTTGTTCGGGCGACATATAGCCCACTGTTCCCAACACCGTACCTTCGCTGGTTTCAGCAGAGTGGTATGGAGTGGTTTCGGAGGGGGAGTTATTGACAGGCACGATGCGAGCCAGGCCAAAATCGAGAATCTTAACTCTGCCGTCCGATGTCAGGAAAAGGTTTTCTGGTTTGAGGTCTCGATGAACAATCCCTTTGGCGTGTGCAGCTGCTAAGCCTTCAGCTATCGAAACACCGATGTCGATGGCTTCCTTCCAGGGGATCGAACTCTGCTTGAGTCGACTGCGAAGTGTTTCGCCTTCCAGCAACTCCATAACCGCGTAGATAATCGATTCATGGGTGCCATAATCATGGATGGACAGGATATTGGGATGGGAGAGGGCAGCGATGGCACGTACTTCGCGGTCGAATCGTGTCAGGTAGTCGGCATTACCTGCGTATTCTGGAGGCAACACTTTAACCGCAACTTCTCGTCCAAGCCGTGTATCGCGTGCACGATACACCTCACCCATGCCACCTTTGCCTAGTTGAGCAATGATTTCGTAAGGGCCCAGGCGACTTAAGGTAGTTAGCACGTCATACTTTCTCACCCAATGGCACGCCAGCTACATGGATTCATGCACCAGAGAACGCACTGGCTAATGCGATTAACTCAAATCGCTTGCGCCATTAACGCTCCAACTATCTTATCGAATTCAGAGTTGTCACTGAATGAAAGTTGTCAGCAGTCAGCTATTCGACGTAACGTGAAGCAACACATACATCAGGTGAGTGGAGTAGAGCTTACCCAATCATGCGCAGGATGTGTACCTGGGAGCAACTCACTGGTTGGCTTGGATCCACTATGGTGGACTATGGCCTGGCCAAGCACCTGCTTCACGCCGGGCATGGGACGACAGACTGCCACGAACGAGAATGCACACATGCTAGGCAGCAGCCAGGCAAAGGTGTCGCTGATGCGTTCGAGGAACCAGCCGAGGTTGTTGCCATAGACGGCATGGTAGGGGATGCCCACGGGGATGAGCTTTTCGATCTTGTAGCCACTGTCGCGCAGGCAGCGTTTGAAGGTACGCTTAGTGAAGAGCCGCTTGTGATCGAGTGCCAGGATGCCTCGTTCACTGTAGGTGAAGCGGCCGAGCAGCAAGTTCAGTCGCATGGCCCAGTGGCCGATGTTTGGCGTGCTGACCAGCACCAGAGGTGCTTTCCAGTCGGCACTCGTCTTCACTTCGCTGCGGTTACGAAGTGTGTTGAGAAACCCTTCCGGATCGTTCAGTTCTTCGAGCACATCCAGCAGCAGGATGGCATCGTACTTGAACGGATCGACGGGTAGTGGCTCTGCTTCCAGGTCACTCTGATAGAAACGATTCACGCTGCCATCGACGGGGATGCGACGATCAATGCCGGTGGTCTGGGTGCCGTGTTTGGCACATTCCTTGGACACCTCTGCTGCACCGCAGCCCAGATCGAGCACAGTCTGCGGAGCGGGCTTGCCATCTTGAGGAACTAGATAGCGCAAGGCCTTGGTTTGCGACAGGTATCGAGGACCCTGATGCGGCTTGGGAGTCGGATCAAGATCGCGGTACTTCAGCGAGCACATCATCCCTACGCAATGCATCTTGTAGGCAAGGGTCGCTTTGAACACATCCCAGGCGTACTTCATCCCGTTCACGTGGCAGACTTCATCGCCATAGTGCGTGGGAATGGGGAACTCGACAAACTTGGCCTTCACGTGCAAGGCTTGCAGCAGAATCTCAGTATCAAAGTGGAAGACGTTCGTGTTCGCTTCGAAAGGAACACGGGCGAGGAACTGGTGCGAGTAGCCTCGGTAGCCGGTGTGATACTCGGAGAGTGTCAGGCCGGTCATGAAGTTCTGGAAGGTGGTCAGCGTGCGATTGCCTAGTGCCTTGTAGAGAGGCATGCCTCCTGCCCGGGCAGACTTCCATGACTGCATACGCGAGCCAAGCACGACATCGGCCTGGGTGGTCTTCCAGGTGTTGATGAACTCGCCCAGCAGTTCTGGGGCATACTGTCCGTCGCCGTGAAGAAGAATGGTAAAGTCAAAGCCCAGATCGACAGCGAGACGGTAGCCTAGCTTCTGATTGCCACCGTACCCCTGGTTGACGGGGTTCCGCAGCACCACGACATTATCCGCCTGGTTTCGCACGGCCCAGTCACTGGCCTTTTCACAAGTGGAGTCGCCACCAGCATCATCGATGAGAAGAATACGCACGCGCGGGCTGCGTAACACATCCTTGGGGATGCGGTCGAGCACGGATTCAATGTGTCGTTCGGCCCGGTAAGCGACTATAAGGATCAAAAATGCCGGTTCAGGCCCGCTGGGGCGAGTGAGATAATGCATGAATATAGTTTAGCTTACGCCAAGTGGGCAAGCCAGCGGGTATGCCGTTTTGCGGGCATAATTGATAGGCTGCAGGGATACTTACTCGTCCCCCGATTCTGCCGCACTGCCGGGGAAGAGAATAGCTGCTAGATCGCCTTCACGGCCTTCACAATCGCACTGGCATTGATGCCTGCGGCATCGAGCAGTTCGGCGGGGGTGGCTGAGCCGGGCATGCTACGTGGAGCCAGTTTCAGTACCGTGGCGCGGATTTCGTCCTTGCCTGAGAGGGCTTCGAGAACTGCATCACCCAGACCGCCTTCGGGCCAATGGTCTTCCACGGTGATGATCTTGCCACACTCTTTTGCCGCCAGGTGGATCGTCTTCTTATCAATGGGCTTGATGCTGTACGCATCGATCACACGAACAGTGATTCCTTCCTTTTGCAGGAGTTCGTAGGCAGTAAGAGCTTCGTGGACGGTGATACCTGCAGCAATGATTGCCACCTTGTCCTGAGCAGAGGTCTTGATCGTCTTGCTGCTACCCACGGTGAAAGTATCGGTCGGCGGGTAGATGACCGGCAACTTTTCACGTGTCGTACGGATGTAGCTGATGCCTTTCAATTCAGTCATCTGCTGCACCAGTTGTGCCGTCTGGTTCGGATCGCTCGGGTAGAGAACCGTGGAGCCGTAGATTGCCCGCATCATGGCCAGGTCTTCAAGTGCCATCTGCGATGGGCCATCTTCGCCAATGCTCACACCGGCATGAGACCCGCTCAGGCTCAGAGATGCGCCAGCGATGGCAGCCATGCGGATTTGATCGTAAGCCCTTGTCAGGAAGGCAGCAAAGCTGGATGCAAAAACGCGTTTTTCGAGTGCAGCGAAGCCGTTGGCCACGCTCACCATGCATTGTTCTGCGATGAACATTTCGAAGAAGCGTTCTGGATGAGCTCTAGCGAAAACATCAGCATAGGTGGAATTGGAGACTTCACCATCGACTGCAATCAGTTGAGGAATGCTGTTGCCGAGTGCAGCGAGGGCATCGCCGTAGGCTTTGCGAACCGCTTCCTTGGTTCCTACTGCGTACGTGGGAAGTTTGGCTGGCCCGAGTGGCACCGTGCGTGGAGGTACATTCGCTTCCGCCGGTTGCATTGGGAAAATGCGGTTCTTTACACCGCCAAGTGCCTTGATAGCACGTTCAGCCATGTCAGCTGGAATCGCTTTGCCATGCCAGTTGTCCTGGTCTGCCACCTCTTCGATGCCTGCACCTTTTTTGGTCTTGGCAATCAGGCACGTAGGTCGGTCGGTTTGTTTGCAGGCATAGTCGTAAGCCCGATCGATGGCACCAATGTCGTGCCCATCAATTTCCAGAGCATGCCAGCCGAAGGCACGGGCACGGTTGGCGTAGGCTGCACTATCCCACTGGAGGTTGGTCGGTCCACGCTGCCCGAGTCGATTCATATCGATGATGGCAATCATGTTGTTGAGCTTGTAGGTCCACGCCTTGTCGAATGCTTCCCAGACCGAGCCTTCGGCCATCTCGCTGTCGCCCAGCAGAACCCAGATGCGGTTGTTGAGCTTATCGACATACTTGCTGGAAAGTGCCATGCCGACACCGATGGCCAGGCCCATGCCCAGCGAGCCGGTAGCAACATCCACGAGTGGCAGCACGCGCGGGTTGGGGTGCCCTTGCAGGCGTGCCCGGTTTTTGCGTAGGAGCATCAGTTCATGGTCTTCAATCGCCCCAGCCGCTTTGAACATGGCATAGAGCAATGGACAGGCATGGCCCTTGCTGAAGATCAGACGATCGTTGGTCAGTCGCTTGGGATTGTTCCAATCGTAGCGAAGATACTTGGCATGGAGAACCGCCATCAGGTCAGCGGCGGAAGTGGAAGATGTGGGATGACCTGAACCTGCAGCAGTGGTGGAGCGGATGCTATCGACCCGAAGTTGCGCTGCCAGGTCCTGCATGTCCTGAAAAGTTGGATACATGATGATACTCACAGGAAAGATGATTCAGTGATCTTCGGCGGAAACGGGGGTGGTGACAAGGGGACATTTCTATTTGTGGATGACACGTATTCGAGAGTTTCTTGACAATGGTATGGCTGGAAGTGAAGATGCTTCCGTTCATCGTTGTAGGATCTTTACATGCCAGAATCTTCCGCCCCGGTCACTATTACACTGCGTATTCCGGGGCAGTGGGCTCATCCTGGGGAACTTCTGGCACGATTGCCTGCCGGGCATCGAATGACGGCAGAATGCTTAACCATGCCGGATGGCAGCTTGATGGAGTTCATTCCGATGCCGCCTGACACTAAATTTGTTGAGATCTTTCGCAGTTCCTGCCGCAAGCCCGCAACGCCGGAAGAACTGGCTATCGTTAAGAACTACACCGTGAACATCTGCCTGAGTGGCCCTGGCGGTTCGAAGGAAGCAGCCCTGACCATGATGCAGGCAGGCTCTGCCATCATCCAGGCGGGTGCTGCAGGCGTGTTCATCGACAATTGTGGCCTCGCTCACGGCGGCAGCGACTGGCTTCATATGACGGAGGATGCCGGCCCCGATGCGATCAGTTTCGCTTTTGTCAACATCGTCCGTGGGAAGCACGAGGTGTGGACGATGGGTATGCACTGCTTGGGGCTTCGCGACATCGTGATGAAGCGAACCGACATCGAAGTGAATGGCTTCGACATCGTCGAAGTCATCCGCTACATGTCCGCCAGCGAGAAGCCGATAGACGATCGCCACGTGATCGCCGATTTGGATGGTCCCCGGTTTCGAACGACGGTGATGCCCAGTTCAGACGAACTAACAGGCAGCGCGATGCACAACCCATATGGGAGGCTCAAGCTGGTGAGTTTGCGGGATATTGCGGAGAATAATTGATGGGTTTGGTATTTAGCCCTCGGCCATTCATTCAGGCCGGGGGGTGGTTCGTGCGATGGACTATCCCTCCCCCACACACCGCATCAACTCTTCCATCTCCACCTTGCTACCTACCGCCAAGCACGTTCGCTGATGGATGCTTTCGGGATGGATATCGAGGATGCGCTGTTTGCCGTTGGTGGCCAGGCCGCCTGCTTGTTCAGCAATGAACGCGACAGGGTTGGCTTCGTACAGCAGGCGCAGTTTACCATCGGGGAACTTCTTCGTGGGTGGGTAGAGGAAGATGCCACCCTTGAGCAGCGTACGGTGGAAGTCGGGTACCATTGAACCGATGTAACGGGTGGAGTAGGTCTTGTTTAGCTTCCCTTTCCGCAGGCCATTCAGATAGGTGCGATAGGCTTCAGGGAAGCTTTCGCTGTTGGCTTCGTTCACCGAGTAGTAGCTGCCTTGGTTCGGCATCCTGATATTCTCGTGGCTGAGCACGTAGGCACCGATGGCTGGATCCAGCGTAAAGCCATGCACGCCACGTCCTGCGGTGTAGACAAGGATAGTAGAGGAGCCATACACCACATACCCAGCGGCAATCTGCTTGTGGCCTGGCTGCAGAAACCACGACGACGCATCGTCCGGCTGAATGCCATCAGGCTTCCGGAAGATCGAGAACGTTGTGCCTACGCTCACGTTTACATCTATGTTCGATGAGCCATCAAGCGGATCGAAGATGACAGCATACTTGGCATCCTCGCTCACGTGTTGCTGAAGGATGACCGGATGCTCATTCTCCTCGGAGGCCAGCACGCCCACGCTACTGCGAGTACCCAGACTGTGAAGTAGCGCCTCATCCGCATACACATCCAGTTTCTGTTGCATCTCGCCCTGCACATTGGTGTCGCCATGCTCGCCAAGAATGTCGGAAAGCCCTGCCCGGCGAATGCGAGCCTGGATAAGCTTGGTGGCCAGCGTAATACCCGAGAGCAGCCAGGAGAACTCACCCGATGCACCGGGGAAACGCATCTGTTCCTGCAGGATGTGCTGCTGCACCGTGACGACGGGTTTGGTTTGAAGAGCCATGCATGAACCTCGGAGAGATGAGATTACCTGCCAGATATCTGAAAGCCACTGACGGCGTAGACAGTGCCATAGATGGTGAGAGCATCCCAAAAGAAGATGCCAATCACAACGAAGAATGCCAGAATGCTGACGAAGAGCTTCTGACGGAACGGGATATGGAGAGAAGCATCGCTCTCAGGCTGATCAAACCAGGCAACTTTCAACAGCTTGCCGTAGTAGCCCAGTGCAATGATGGTGTTGACCACCGCAACGACGAGCAGAATGTAAAGCATCAGACGGTTCTGGTGTTGGGCCTGTTGAAACAGGAGAGAGAAGACTTCGTACTTGCCGATGAACCCGGCGAAGGGTGGCAGCCCAATCAGGCCGATGACGAGAATGGCCAGGCTTACCGCCAAAGTGCGACTGCGCTTCCCCAAGCCAGCAAATGCAGCAATGGTTTCGAGATGGGTGGCATTGCGAACAAAGCAGACGATAGCAAACACACCCAGGTTCATCACGATATACGGCACCAGGTAGACGAGGCTGGCTGCCAGCCCTTCGCGTGTCAGAGTTGCCAAAGGCATCAGCAGGAAGCCTGCGTGGGCGATGGTCGAGTAGGCCCAGAAGCGTTTGATGTCGGTCTGAGGATAGGCAGCCAGGTTACCCCAAGTACAAGTGACTGCCGCTACGACGACGAGGATGTTCAACAGTGTCGGGGCCAAGTGCTCCCAGGCATGGATGTTGGTGACCGACGTGCCAGGCACACCGCCCATGAGTAATAGCACGAAGCGACCGATCAGCACCACCGCTGCAGCCTTCGAGACGACCGAAAGGAACCCACCCACTTCCGCGGTTGCCCCCGAGAAGACATCCGGGCACCAGAAGTGCATCGGCACCAGCGACATCTTGAAAGCCAGGCCCAGCAGGATGAAACTGATTGTCATCCACCAGAGCGTATCAAGCCCACCTGATTGCAACAGCGTGTGTAGCGACTGGCATACATCAGGCAAATATCCCGTGCCCAGTCGCCCAGCCATCAGACTGATGCCGTAGAGCAAGAGCCCCGAAGCTGCTCCGCCGTAAACGACATACTTGAGTGCTGCTTCGCTACCCTGGCGTTTGCCCTTGAGGAATCCCGCCAGCACATAACTGGGCACACTGGCCATCTCGACCGCGACATAGACCATCAGCAGATGTTGTGCCATGGTCATGAGGGCCATACCTAGGGTGGCACCCAGCAGAAGCACATGGAAGTCCGCCGAGTCATCCTGGTCAGGCACCTTGGTGAGCAAAGTCAGCAGAATCGTGATTCCCGCACCACCATAGATGAGCATGCGGCTGAATGCAGACAATCCATCGACAACGAGTTGCCCGGAGAAGAGATCGCGTGCTGCGACAGCGTTACCCAGCGGAAAGCTGAGCCATTGCAGCGAAGCAATCAGCAGGGCGAGAAAGGTGGCAAGCAGCGAGATGAAACCCAGCTGCCAGCGGTCGAAGGTGGCGAAAAGGCGAACGAACAGAAGCACCGACATGCCCAGCACCATCAGCAGTTCGGGCGAGATGGCGAGCAGATCGCGAAGGAGAGGCGAAGCCAGGAAGTCGAGCTGAAGGGGCATATCAGCGTGCCGTCACCTGGGTGAGAAGTTGCACCAGACCTGTCATGGTCGGTTCCAGCCAATCGAAGACGAGCATCGGCCAGATGCCCAGGACGATGGTGAGCATGGCCAGCACTGTCGCAATAAACCCCTCGCGACCATCCAGATCATCGAGGTGCAAGGCTTCCTTGCGGGCACCGAGCATCATCCGCTGCATCGCCCACAGGATGTATCCCGCCGTGAGGATGAGAGTCCCCGCAGCAATCATCGTGAAGACCTGCCCCGCAGCAGGCCAGGCATCTGGCCGGAAGTTCCATGTCCCCAGCAGCACACAGAACTCGCCGATAAAGCCACAGAGCAACGGCAGCCCCATCGCTCCAAGGAAGATCACTGTCGTCAATCCGGCCCAGGTAGGCATTGCTGAAGCCAGGCCACCCATGCGGTTGAGGTCATAGTGGCCCAGCCGTTCGTAGGCTATCCCAGCCATGTAAAACATGCCTGCGGAGGTGACAGCATGGGCCATCATCTGGAAGACCGCTCCCTTCATCGCCCATGACCAATACTGGGCACCTTCAGGCAACGACCAGACCGCCACGCCAAGCACCACATAACCCATGTGGCTGATGGAACTGTAGGCAATCAATCTTTTTATGTTACTCTGTGCCAGTGCGACGAGGGCACCATAGACGATAGCAACCACACCAATGAGGCCGACGATCCACGCGAGTTCATGGGCAGCCCACGGGCACAAGGGCACCGCAATACGGAAGATGCCGTATGCTCCTGTTTTGAGAAGGATTGCAGCGAGCAACATGCTAATGGGCGTTGGTGCTTCGACGTGAGCATCAGGCAGCCAGGTGTGCAGTGGCACGATTGGTATCTTGATCGCAAAGCCCAGGAAGAGCAGGATGAAACAGAAGAGCTGGAACTCAGGTGACATCGCCTGCCAGTGGAGTTTCTTCTGCTCAGCGTCGGCAAGTTGTTGTAGTAGCGCCTGATCTTCGGAACGGTCGAGTAACTGCTCCTGAATGCGCGAGATATTGGTTTCGAGTTGAGTCGATGCCTGGGCTGCCTGGCTCAGAACGATGAGATCAAAAGTGTTGACTGGGCCTTTGAACTCGCCTGAATCCATCCGATCACCCGCGAGGCCACGAAAGGCATCACGCCGGAAGACTTCCGGGCTGAAGTTTTCTTTCCCTTGTGCCTTGGCAACGAGGTCCTTGTAGTAAGGTCGCAGATCGACGAAGTAGAGGGCGAGCATTGCCACTAGAATCAGGATCGACCCGACGAGGGTGTAGAGGAAGAACTTGATCGCAGCATATTCCTTGCGAGCCCCACCCCAGTAGCCAATCAGGAAATACATTGGCACCAGCATCGCTTCGAAGAAGACGTAGAGCAGGAAGAAATCGAGGGCCAGGAACATCCCCATCACCCCGGTTTCAAGGATGAGGAAGAGAATGCAGTACCCTCGCACCGCTTTCTCGTTCTTCCAACTGGCCAGGAACGCCAGGATGAAGATGACTGCGGAAGTCAGCAGCAATGCCATGTTCAGGCCATCAACGCCAACTGAGAAGTCGATGTGGAACCGACCGATCCAGGCTTTGCGGGCAATGAGATCGGTACTGATGCTGGCCGGTGCTGCCCGGTGGTAGTTCGCAAGCTGGGTATCGATGCGAGCTGGGAGTAACTGAGCGGTACGATCCGGGTTGGTCAGATGCTGATCCGTCCAGCGAAGGAAATCAATGAAGAGAAAACTGGTGAAGACAAAGGTGGCCAGTGTGCCGATGAGCGTCCACCAGCGGATGAACTCCGTCTTGCGGCTGGGGACGAAGAGCAGGCCCAGTGCAAACACCAGGGGCGTCAGGATGACGGCACACATCAACCAGAAATCGAGTTCATCCCAAACCTGTGCGAACGGCATGCCGCGTCTTCCCCAGTCATTACTTACTCAAGATAGGGTTCTGTTGCATGGTTGTCCCCTTAACTCGGAGATGCCCATCTAGCGATTCGATTCGACGTGATCTTGCTACAACAATCTTGCGAGTTGTGACACTCTTTTGACACTGGATTTTGCCATGCCCTCGTTTGTCAGTCATCTCGAAAGTGCAATCGATGGAACCCGCCTGGAACCGATGCAGGTGCATGGCATGCATGCCGATCGACCCATCTGGGTGCGATATGATCTGAATGCCATCGGCCGCACCATTGCACCAAAGAGTTTGCAGGGGCGAGTAAACAGCCTGTGGCGCTACCGGGAATTATTGCCTTTACCGAGTGAATATGAACCCGTCACCCTGGGGGAAGGGATGTCGCCCTTACTTCCATGCCCCCGACTCGGGAAGGCACTGGGCATCTCGCAACTCTACATCAAGGATGAATCGCAACTACCAACGGGTTCGTTCAAGAGCCGAGGCATGACCGCAGCTATCAGCATGGCCAAGGCACTGGGCATCCAGCGAGTCGCCCTTCCCACGGCAGGCAACGCTGGTGGCGCTGCTGCCGCCTATGGTGCACGGGCTGGCATGGAGGTGTTCATCTTCATGCCTGAGGATACTCCCATCGTGAACCAGTTCGAAGCCGTCTGCTTCGGCGCTAAGGTCTATCTCGTTAACGGCCTGATCAACGACTGTGGCAAACTCGTCAAGCAAGGCAAAGACACGATGGGCTGGTTCGACCTCTCGACTCTCAAGGAACCCTATCGCCTGGAAGGGAAGAAAACGATGGGCCTGGAGTTGGCCGAGCAGATGAACTGGAAACTTCCTGCAGCTATCTTCTACCCTACCGGCGGCGGCACCGGCCTCATCGGCATGTGGAAAGCCTTCGATGAACTCAAGCAACTCGGTTGGTTGCAGACAGAGAAGATGCCTAAGCTCTTCAGTTGTCAAAGTGAAGAATGTGCCCCCATCGCCACTGCTTTTGCGAAAGGCGAACGCTTTGCCCCAGTGTTCCCCAATGCACATACCGTTGCCAGCGGTTTGCGTGTTCCTGTCGCCGTAGGCGACTTCATGATGCTCGATGCCATCCGTGCCAGTGGAGGCCAAGCACTCACGGGCCGTGAGAACAGTATTACCCACTGGATGATCACCGCAGGAAGTCTGGAAGGCATCAGCCTCTGTCCCGAGACAGCGATTTGTCTTGATGTATTAGATGGCCTGGTGAAGCGTGGTCAGATCGATGTGGCTGAGCCCATTGTGGTGTTCAATACAGGAGCAGCCCAGAAGTACCTGGAAGTGATGCCTCTGAAGTTACCCCGGGTGGATAAGGATCTGGCGGTGGAGAAGCAGATTTCACTGTAACAGAGCTATTTCAACTCAACCTTCACCACCTCTGCTCCGAAGAACACGATCTGGGCGGAGTAGTAAACCCAGATCAGGAAGATCACCACCGAGCTAGCGGCACCGAAGGCGGTGGCTAAGGACTTGCCCATGTAGGTGAGGTACCAGACGAACAGCAATCGACCCAGGAAGAAGAGGATCGCTGCGACCAGGGCACCAAACCAGAGCTTGCGATAGGGAATCTTGCCGTGACTGAGGAAGCGGAAGGTGAAGAGGATCATTCCTGCGGCCAGGAAAACATAGAGCCCGAAGTGGCTCCACTTCCAGAGAACCTGTCCACCCGGGAGTTTCTCGTCTGCGTACTGCACTAAATAGGTCACCAGGCCATCGCCAAGAAAGAGGCACAGCCAGAAAGCTCCACTGAGAACGACCATCACGAATGCCAGGATGTAATTCTTGATGTAGCCATAGAGCCAGTGTTTATCCTGCATGGGTTTGATAGCCCAGATCATCTCCAGGGCGGTGCCTAGTTGCAGGAAGAAATTGCTGGCAGTGAGCACCAGGATGATAGGTCCCAGGATGCTGGCCCAGAACGTGGTTTGTGGTCGCCAGACTTGTTCCACCAGATCCTGAACTGCCTTGGCACCATCAGCCCCGATGTGCTCTTTGGTGATGGTGAATATTTTTGTTTTCACTTCGCCTTCGCCAAACACGAGGCCGATGCTGGCAATGGCAATGATCAGGAGCGGAGCGATGGAGAAGAGAGCGTAGTAAGCAAGTGCAGCTCCCAGGTAGGAGCCACGATCTTCGCCCCACGAGAGGCAAGCTTTCCACAGGGTTCGGAAGAAGTACAAGTTGCGGAATCCTGAAGTTATCAGAGCTATCTTATGGCTAAGAACATTATGGTAAGAAATAGTGACAGGGGGCAGCGTGAGTTTCACGCTGCCCCCTGCTACTTCGGTCTCATCGGTTATGATTACATCTCGCCGACACCCTCTTCGGCGAGCGTCTTCAGCTTGAGCAGGCCGCGGGCTTCGATCTGGCGGACACGTTCTTTCGTGATGCCTTCGCGTTGGCCCACTTGTTCCAGGGTCATGCCTCGTTCGCCGTTGATACCGTAGCGAAGCTGCATGATGCGGCGTTCGCGGTCATCCAGGCGGTCAAGCAGTTCATGAACCTGCTGCTTCTTGCTGGCAGCGGTGATCAGCTCGCGCTGTTCATCGGTGCGGCGGTCAGGCACGCCATCGAAGATTTCGTCGCTGCCGGTCAGGAACCGGTCGCGCTTGGTCTTCTCGTCAGGCAGGCTGCGAGCGTAGTTCTTCATGATCGCCCAGGAAGCATAGGTGCTGAACTTGTTGCCTCGGCTGTAGTCGAACTTCTCAACAGCTTTGATCAGCGACAGGTTACCATCGCTGAGGAGTTCAAAGAAGTTGTCGGTAGGCCGAGCATGCTTCTTGGCGATGGAAGCCACCAGACGCATGTTGGCGTTGATGAGCTGATCCTTCACCTTCTGCGATTGCTTCAGCAGTTCTTCCAGGCGATCCATGTCGCTGGCGCGGGCCTTGTCCGGATCGATGGTGGTTTGCAACTGACGAGCCAGGTGCTTGAGGTAGTTCATCTTGCGGAACAGGTGCTGTTCCTGATCCTTGGTCAGGAGTGGCGTGGCATACAGAGGCAGCAGTTCCACCGGTACACCGGCATGGTTCTGTGCCATCAGCTTGGCTTGGGCCATCTGGTAGTTTTCGAGATCAGGCATATCACCCAGCATCATCGCATTGGTCTTGCTATCGACGTTCTCAAAATCAGGCGTCTTGATGTAAGCGACTGGTTCCTTGAGCAGACGATGAGCGCGGACTTCGTTTACAATGCGAAGCACTGCGGTGCGGGTGCGCTGGAATTTGTTGGCTAGTGCTTCCACGGAGAACCCCCTACGGAACGAGCTGTAGATCGCTGAACGATCATCGTCCTTCATAGCAGGACGCTGCTGCGGGAAGACTGGTTCGGCCTGGGACTGGTCATGCCGCTTGATCGTGTAGCGGACCGCCTCTACCGAGCGGCCAAACTTCTTGGCTACGCGTCGGCAGATGTCCATGAACCGATCAGGGCTGGCCTTGGCCAGTCGGCGGGCACGTTCGATGATCAAAGCACGTTCCTCGTCAGTCATCTGCGAGAACTTGGCACCCTTCTCCACATCGTCCTTGTGCTGTTCCAGGAAGCGATTGAGGAGCGAGGCACGAACAGCCACCTTGCGGCGACCGTTGAAGATCACCTTGCGGGTGACCAGACCCTTGTCGCGCCAGCGGCTAACGGTTTTGGTTGAGACTTTGAGATTCTTGCTGACCTGATCCAGCGTCAGCATGGGCTCCGAGAGCTTCTCAGCCGGAACCGGTGGAACCGTTTCGCTCAGGTCGTGGATGAAGAGCTGGAGATCGTGTTCCAGGTCTTTTCCATCGATGAGCAAGTGCGGATTGGCGTCAGTACGGAAGTCGGTAACGCGGAAGCAGATGTACTGGTAAGGGTACTTCTTGTCCGGCACGAGTTCCCCAAGGAGCTTTTCGATCCGTTCGAGCTGGCCGAGGCGTTTCTCGACTGGCGCAAAACGAACCTGTTGTTCCTTGAGCTGACGAAGAGCAGGATGTCGATAGTCCTTCATCATAGTTATCACCTGAGTATCAACGGCTGGCAGTCGCCGAGGGTTGGTAAAGGAGTCAGCAGAGCCTGGTTGATGTGTGAGCCTGGTAAGTAGATCCGATGGCCCCATTACTTATTCGCTGGAAGACTCGTTACTTGTTGCATTCTCATCAAGTTTTCGAGTTTTGATGTCGATGGTGACAAGTTGTTGTCGGTTAGACACCTTTCGGCAGCGAAAAGTTCTGGTTTACATCGAGAAACTCCTTAGAAGCTGGCAGTGTTTTGTCTGTGAGCATGTATTTCAGACAACTTTGGCACTGGTGTAAGTAGGTAATGCAACCGGTGCGCCAATCGGTCGAAAATTCCACTGAAGAGTTTTTTGTGGCCTTACAGCCTGCAAGGTCTTCCCTGCTTGACGTGTAACTGAGTGACTGAAGGTAGTTTTTACGACTTCATCCCATGGACAACTGAGTCGACTGGTATACTGGTGTAGACGCTTTTACACTTCGTGGACATATTTGCAAACCGATGACATTGCTCAAGTTACAAGCAGGTTCTGGTCGATATTGCACCTTTTGTCTTGCTTCACTGTATTGCTTTTTCACACTCACTTCACTGGCTGCAGCACAGCAGAAAATCACGATCCGAGAAGAGTATCGAATTGGTGATGTATACCAGGTAGAAACGGTATCAACACAAAAGGGCGAACTTGACACTGTGGCGGATCGTCAACAGCCCAACCTGCCAAAACGACTTGCCAAAACAGGACGTGCCACGAGCAACTATGTTGAGAAAATTCTGAGTATCGATGCTGATCGACTCGCCAACAAAACGCTGCGGAAGTATCAGATGCTCGAAGCGGAGCAGACCATTGGCAGTGATTTGACACGGGCCAGGCTTCGTGACAGCATTCGCCACCTGGTACTCGATCGACAGAACAACCAGGCGGTCACTTTTTCTCCTGATGGTCCATTACTCCTGGGTGAACTCGAACAGACTCGCAGTGATGTTTTCCTCCCTCGACTTTCCGGCATGTACCCATCACAGAGCGTGGCACGGAACGATTCGTGGAAGGTTTCGAACGCAGCGGTCCAGGAACTGACGGATCTGCAACAGATCACCTCGAATGCTCTCGAATGCACGCTCGACCGCATCGACAGTGATATTGCTTATATTCAGTTTCGTGGCCGGGTGGAAGGAACTACGCCAACAGGCAGTAACCAGCAGACAATCCAGGGTCGTTATCGTTTTGATCTCCGTGACCAGCGTTTGGTGACGCTGGACTTTGAAGTCACTTCCATCCTGAAGAATGCCGAGCGGAAGGATGTGGGGAGCATCACAGCGCAGTTCGAACTGAAGCGGAAATCTGTCATTACCACCTTATCCACTGAAGGGATGAGTCTTGATTCCAGCGAAGAGAATACGCTGCTCCTGGTGCAGGAACCGCGACTCGGACTCGAACTGGTTCACTCCCGCCGCTGGGTGCCTCGCCAGGTGAGTGACAAATCCTGGCAGATCGATGGCCCTTCCGGTTCGGGAATCACTATTCAGTTCGAGAGTGCCAGCAATATTCCTGCAGCTGATGTTATTCGCAAACAGATTGAATCAACACTGGTCAAAAGCGTACCAAACTTGAAACCACTTCCCGACCCCGCGGCATGGAGTGAAGCGCAGCGACTGGCATGGACAGGCTCGCACAACAATAAGGATTACGTTTACGAGTACTTTCTCTGGAAGCGAGGAAACTCCGGAGCCATCATCGCCGGTCGCTATTATGCTCCAGAAGCACAGTTGGCACAAAAAGACGTGGAACGGATGATCCGAAGTCTCAAGCTGGGGTCGTAATCTCCTTCCAGGCTGTCCACAGTTTTTCGAACATCGGTCCGTTGACGAGGAGTTTGCGACCTTCGATGTTGCCGATCGGTGCAATGCCGAAAGGGGTGCTGGTCAGAATAGCTTCGTCTGCTGTCTGTAAATCGCCTTCACGCAGATCAGCTTCTTGGAGTGTCAGGTTCAGTTCTTGGCACAATTCCTTCACCACCATCAGACTGATCCCGGCCAATACTCGGGGTTGGCGAGGCGTCCTCAGTTGCTGTCCCTGAACCAGGATGAGGTTGGCCAAGGCGGTTTCGGTAAGGTATCCAGCATTATCAAGGAGTAGTGCCTGTGCATCAGGGTGGATGTTCTTTACTTCCTGTTCTGCCAGCCACCAGTGCAGCCGACTTCGTTGCTTGGCTCTCGTCCAGGGGCCGGCGGGACTGGTGATGCTCCGCGCGATGCGAATGACGGCACCTCGTTCATAATAATGTTGAAAGCGCACCTCATTGATTGGAAAAGCGTACACAATCAACTCGGGTTCAGCCTGCAAAATCCCACCCGGCAGGCCAAAATAGCTGCCGATGGTGCCGCCCGTCATCAGCCAGACAACCGTCCATTCCTTGGTGCACGGTTCTGACTGCTGACTTCGTTGCAGGACATCCTCAATAACTTTCTGGAGCTCGGATGGTCGAAGTCGTAGTTGCAGCTTGCATTCAGCACAACTGCGATGGAAGCGTTCAACATGATCCTGAAGCCTGAAGAGTTTCTTCTGATAGGTTCGGCATTGATCTGTTGCAGCCACGCCCATCGCAAAACCAGCATCGTTCAACGGCAGGCGCACTTCATCCAAAGGCAGAAAATGACCAGATTGATACGCCCAGCCAATCATGAAGTTCACCACAAGATCGACACAAAGCCATTCACTGCCGTGACCTTGCCGTATATTACCTGAATAGCCTGAAACGACTACAGCGGGAGTTGGCTTGTTCGTAACGTCTTATTCGCCGGTATGGAATGCAGAAGAGGTGGCTGCCTCGTGGGATGGCTATGCCGAGCCGCTCCTGCGGCAGATCGCAGCTACTGCGATCAAACCTCGCCAAAAGCTCCCTTTGGAAGAGATTCAGGAGAAGCTGCTTCATTGGCATGAGAATCCGCCCCAGGTGGATCGCCGACTGCGTGAGCTGACTTCCGAGAGCCGAACGCTTCTTGCGATGATGTACATTGGGAAACGGGCACAGTGGCGTGTGGGGACGCTGCTGGAACTCATCAGTTGTCTGCACGGCCAGAGTGCAGAGACACTCGCTATCGATGGTCTCAAGGTCATCGAAGAATTGTTCCTGCAGGGCATGATCACACCTGTAGCTGACCCGACACGAAAGAAGCTGACGAGCTTTGAGGAATGGCTGGGGCAAGGCCTGCCACAGAATTATCGCGTTTGGGTGGCGCCGGAGATCCTGGCAAGAGCAGCAGGGCACAGCGAGGGACTGCCTGACCTTGCCGAAGTGAGTGTGCCTGAGAATACACCACTCCTGGAAGCGGACGGACTAGAATGGTTTCTGCGGCTGGGCGTGGCCTGGCAGCAGATACATGATTCTCCAGCCAAGATCACCCAGCAAGGTGTTTTCTTCAAACGGGATAACGATCGACTTACTGAAGATAGCTTGCTGAATCAGGCTATTAATGATCAGGGGCCACCGCTGGTGCAGCAGGGGCATCTGGTGATGTCACTTGGATT
>CAYPJB010000001.1:21335-40637 GCA_964410845.1 uncultured Bacteroidales bacterium
ATGGCCGATTGGCTGGCCAGGCATCATTGCTACTGGTCACCTCGTGAGCACCTGCCTGATTTGAAGGAGCCAGTCGAAACGATCCTGCTCGATATTTTTGCACCGCTTCGACTGTTGCAAGTGAGCAAAACGACAGAAGGCGAACACGCTGTTCGATTGTCGCCTATAGGCCGATCCATTTTGCTGGAAAAGGCTGAGCCGGTGTTTGCTGAATTTCCCAAAACGCTGCTGGTGCAGCCCAACATGGAGATGATGGCCTACCGCCAGGGCCTGACTCCGAAGCTGGTGAGTTCGCTCAGCAAGCTGGCAACCTGGAAAACGCTTGGCGCTGCATGCCTGCTTACCATCGATCAACATAGTGTGCATCGCGGTTTGGAAGCGGGCAGCAGTTTCGAGGAACTGAATGCCCAACTCGAGCAGCACTCGGTACACCCAGCCCCGGGGAATGTGATCGAAGCCCTGCGAACCTGGGCAGCCAAACGTGATCGGCTGGCGGTATTTCAGGGGATCAATCTGCTGGAATTCCTCAGCAAAGACGATCGCGATGATGCTTTATCCCGAGGCCAGAAAGGCATGCCACTGGCAGATCGCTATGTGCTGGTGGAACTGGAAGAAGAGATTGATTATCGCCATTACCGTACACTGGGTTCACGCGACTATATGCTGCCACCGACACAATGTGTTCTGGTGGCCGAAGACGGTGTGACTCTCACCGTTGATCCAACCCGGGCAGACTTGCTCCTCGAAACTGAACTACTTCGATTTACCACAGCCTCGCTGGTTAACGAAACCAGGCAGTATCGTGTCTCCAGCGAAACCTTGAACCAGGCACGAACACAAGGACTCAGCTTCCGGTTCCTCAGCGAATGGTTCAGCCAGCGAACCGGTCAGCCGATCTCCGCCGCAGCCCGCTTATTGTGGCCTGAGCGAGAGACTGCCAAGCTACCCATTGAAACGGTGGTGATATTGCGTGCTACCGACGAAACCCAAGCCGATGGTCTCTGGCAATGGCCTGAAACACGAGCCTGCTTACAGACACGCCTGGGGCCGACGGTATTCCAGGTGCCAGCGAATCAATTGAAGCAGTTGAAGCAGAAATTGCAAGAAATAGGTCTGGAACTGGTCGGTGATGAAACACTGGAGACTGCCACGAGAGCCTGATCGAGAAAAGCATGATGTGGTATCGCCTGCTAGGCCCATTGGTTCGTACTCTGCCAGCTGAGATGGCACACGCTGCCGGACTGAAGCTACTTCGACTGCCCATTCGTTACGCTCCCTGTATCAACGATCCCTGGCACTGGCAGGGACTCACCTTTCGGAACAAGGTCGGAATTGCGGCGGGCTTCGACAAGAATGCAGTTGCTCTGGCAGGGTTGGAACGATTAGGAATCGGCTTCGTTGAAATCGGTACAGTTCTAGTGGAGCCTTGGCCCGGGAACGACCAGCCTCGTCTCGAGCGACTGTATGCTCAACAAGGAATCTGGAATCGGCTTGGCTTTCCGAGTGATGGCGTTGAGGCTGTGGCAAATCGGCTGGCTCGGTTCCCTCGCAGTCAGCGTAACGGAATGCTCGTGGCCAGCAATATCGGTCCGCATCCCGGACATCTCAAGAGTTGTACCACGCCGGAAAGCTATCTGTCGTTAGCTCGCGAAGAACTGCTGCTACTGGTAGACAAGCTTTATGAGCACAGCGACTTCTTTGTCATCAACCTGAGTTCCCCCAACACTGTCGGGCTTCGAGGACTACTCAGCGATCCGCGGCTGGCTGATGAACTAGTCGTACCTGTACATCAGCATTTGCAACAGTGTGCAGCGAAGCAGCAGCGATCCATCCCACTGTTGATGAAACTCCCACCGGATGATCCGGAGAAGCAGGCTTGGACAGAGGCAACGCTTCGCAAAGTCATTGAGCCTCTGCTTTACGGTAAAGCCTGCGAAGGTTTCGTGGCTGTGAACACTTCTACTCGATTAACACAACAACTGTTACAGCGAGATATGGGAGGCGTATCAGGCGGACCGCTGCTCCCGTTAGCTGTGAATTGCGTTCGCTTGCTTCGCTCGATCGTAGGTCCAGAGTACCTGATCATCGGCTGTGGTGGCATTACCGTGTCACAACATGCAGTTGAATTTCAACAGGCAGGTGCGGAACTAGTCGAACTCTATAGCGGAATGATCTTTGCAGGCCCCCGTCTTCCCGCCGATTGTGCCAAAGCACTTCGAAAGGCCACTGCATGCAGTTAATGACTAAGACCATTGGCGGGAAGATATTGCCTTACACCCGGCTTGCTCTGGGGCTAGCAGCGCTGGGCAGGCCAGGCTACATGAACCTGGGTCATGCCAACGATTTGCCGGCACAACGTACAGAACAGGCCATGCTGGAACATGCGTTGCGTGTTATGGATGAAGCCTGGGCCCTCGGTGTTCGATTGTTCGATGCGGCTCGTTCCTATGGTCTGTCGGAAGACTTCCTGCAGATCTGGCTGCGAACACGGAACATTGATCCCGATCAGGTAACCATCAGCTCCAAGTGGGGGTATACCTACACTGCCAACTGGCAGGTGCAGGCCGAGTATCATGAAGTGAAAGATCTGAGCCTGGCAACACTTCGTCGTCAGGTAGCGGAATCAACCTATCGACTGGGCAACTGGCTCAGACTTTACCAGATTCACTCAGCTACACTCGAAAGTGGTGTTCTTTCGAACGATGTTGTATTGGATGAACTTGCTCGATTGCGAGATGGTGGACTGCTCATCGGACTATCCGTGACTGGCGTTAACCAGGGAGCAACTATCGAGAGCGCACTTTCGATACAACGTGGCGATCAAGCTCTCTTTGGCAGTGTGCAAGCGACTTGGAATCTTTACGAGCAGTCTGCAGGCCCGCAGCTTCAGGCTGCACATGATGCTGGCTGGTTTGTCATCATTAAGGAGACGCTTGCCAATGGGAGACTGACTGATCGTGGCCAGCCTGCTTCCAGCCTTCTCCGACAGTTTTGCGAAACAACTGAACAACCCATTGATGCCGTGGCCATTGCATCGGTGCTGGCCCAACCTTTTGTAGATACGGCACTCTCAGGAGCTGCAAGTGTCGAACACATGCGTAGCAATAGTCTAGCCTTGCAAGTGAGTCAATTGCCTGACATCAAAGATCTGGCACAGCCGTCTGCAGAGTACTGGACTACTCGAAGTGTAATGGAATGGAATTAGCGCAAGAAAATACTCCAACCTAGTCAGGCTGGAGTATTACCAGTGGAACCATTATTTTTTGACAGGAGCAGTATCTGGCTTCATGTTGCCCATGCCGCCGCCAACCACGTTGCTGACATCTACCTTGGTAGTAGCACTTGGCATCTTCATCTTGTCACTGCCGCCACAACCTGTGATGAACAGGCCCAAAGCCAACATACATACGCTGATCGTTCGCATCGAAACTCCTTGGTTAAATGAATCAATGCGGCTGTGTTGCCGCATTGATAAGAATTTATGGATTAGACAACTAATCGATAATGGATGAGAAGTCTGCCTGGATACCATCACGACGGCCGATGAGACACATCAGCAGGAACCAATCACGAGGAGTGTTTGGTGGCATGATGATGGTGGTTGGGAGGCCGCCTGAGAACAGGTTCGCGTTGCCATAACGGAGCGTACGGACGGAGCCGTCAGCAAAAACAACGTTACAGCCAGCGGTGTGCTTGCTGGCCATCATGAACGGGCTGTGATCGACATTACCACGGCGAGTTCCCTGGAAGAGACCACCTGCACCAACACCCATCCAGGTCGTCTTGTACAGTCGTTGGCCATTGAGCAGACCACCATCAATTTCAGCAAGACCAAAGGTATTGCTGGTACCGTCCTGAACGGTCAATTGGCCCAATGTCAACGTGCCACGATTGCCAAAGACACCGACAAAAGTGCCCAAGCCATAATTGCCGAAGCCATTGGCGGTGAAGAAGATGTTACTGGTGTTCGTGCCATCGCCAAACATACCTGAGATACCAACGTAATTGGTAACACCAAGCAGATCTGCTCCAACAGTACCGGTCGTCAGACCTGAAGTTCCAGCAGATCCATTGGGGAAACCGGAGTTTCCAGCAGTGTTGTCGTTCCACATGTGAACGCCAATGACGTATGTACCAGTTCCACCCCAGATGTTGCGTGGCGATGATGCACTAGCACTGTCGGTTTGCATATCATCGCTGGGGCAGGTAAAGGTCTTGATGCGAGCCTGTGCAACATTATTGATAACTGCACTGACGTTCCACCAGGCAACGCCGTTACGAGTCAGGCCCAGTTCAACCAGGTTGGAGAACTGCTTGAAGATGTTGTCACCTTCAAGGTAGGGCAGCAGAATGGCCAGCATGCCAACGTGAGAGCCGTTGGTATCGTTCAGAGACGAGCCGGTTGTGTTGGGAATTGGTCCCAGATATCCGGGAGGCAATTTATTGTAATCATTGTGGTAATTGTGGGCGGCAAGCATGATCTGCCGCATGTTCGAGCCGCAAAGCATCTTGTTAGCCGCTTCGCGCACCTTTTGGATGGCTGGCAGCAAGAGTGCCATCAGAAGGGCGATGATGGCGATGACGACCAGCAGCTCAATGAGGGTAAAACCCTTCCGCCTTGGCTGCTTCCAAGGCTGACTTCCTAACATGAACCTCCGCATACTGCCTCCGAACAAGGAGAGTTGTCTGGTGCCCGGATGTGGTCACAGTCTGGAATGATTGAATACAATGCCAAGGTACTGTGACCTACTTGGCAACACGCCAAGTAGTACATCTTCTCGTTCACCATTTGTAACATCGCTCTATTCTCATATCAAGCGCGAGCATGCAAGAATGATGAAATTCTTCCAACATTTGTCGATGCACCACCTTGGTTGATCGATCAGACTTCAGCGAAGTGCGAACTTTATCAGGAGACTGGAATCACATGTTGTCAGCACCACTTCGAGTAGTCTGTCCGCACGATTGTCCTGATACCTGTGGAATGAGTGTCACAGTCAAGGATGGTGTCGCCATCGATCTCCGTGGAGACAAGAATCATCCTTTCACCAAAGGCTTCCTCTGTGTCAAAGTGAATCGTTATCTTGAAAGGGTCTATCACCCTGAGAGGTTGCAATATCCTTTGAAGCGCTCAGGTCCTAAAGGTTCTGGACAATTCACTCGCATCAGTTGGGATGAAGCTATTGCTGCAATTGCTGAGAAGTTCCATCAACTCCGCATGTCGCCTCTCGGGCCAGAAACAATTCTGCCCTACAGTTACGCTGGCACTATGGGGCAGATACAGGGTAACAGTCTTGATCGCCGATTCTTTCATCACATTGGAGCTTCACTGCTCGATCGTACTATCTGTGCCACCGCAGGCACTGTTGGCAGCAATATGACACTGGGTACCCGTGCTGTTGTCGATCCTGATACCGTGCCAAACAGCAGGTACATCATCAATTGGGGTTCCAATACCAGTGTTACCAACATGCACCTCTGGTCGCTGATGCACCAGGCACGCAAGCAGGGAGCGACGATAGTTACCATCGATCCGTTCCGGAGCAGGACGGCAGCCCGCAGTGACTGGTGGATTCCTATCCGTCCTGGCACTGATGCAGCACTTGCCCTCGGGATGATGCACATCATCTTCCGTGATCAGTTGCAGGATCATGCTTACTTGAGTGATCACTGCCTGGGCGCTGTGGAACTTCGTGACCGTGTGATGAACGACTATGGGCCGGACAAGGTCAGCCGGATCACTGGCATCCCGGTTGCAGATATCGAGAAGCTCTCGCATAAGTATGCCACTGTTCGTCCCAGCCTGATTCGCTTGAACTACGGTTTGCAGCGCCACTACGGGGGAGGCATGGCAGTGCGGACCATTTGTGTATTGCCTGCACTCATCGGGGCATGGAAATACCCCGGAGGTGGCGCACTGCTCAGCACCAGCAAGCTGTATGATCTTCCCGGCCATCGTCTCGAACGTCCCGACTTTATCACCAAGGGAATACGCACCATTAACATGGTGAACCTGGCGGAGGCTTTGAACGGCGAATTACCCGGCCCTCCGGTGCAAGCCATTTACGTGTACAACTCCAACCCTGCTGCAGTATGTCCTGATCTGGAACGAGTCTGGAAAGGATTTGCACGGGAAGATCTTTTCACCGTAGTGCATGATCTGTTCATGACCGATACGGCCAAATTTGCCGATATTGTGCTGCCTGCAACCTCGCAGCTCGAACATTTTGATATTCATCATTCGTACGGACACTTCTATGTACAAGTGAACGATCCTGTGATTAATCCGATAGGTGAATGCAAGCCTAACACGGAAGTCTTTCGACTGCTGGCGAAGGCAATGAAGTTGAGTAGGCCGGAACTCTACACCAGCGATGAGGATCTGGCGCGTGAACTCCTGCAAACCGAGCCACATCCTGCGGACGCGTTCATCACTACGAGCAGGAAACCAACCGGTGCAGAGGCTACGCTGGCAGGTATCACCCTGGAAAGGTTAAGGTCAGAAGGGCCAGTGCGGCTAAATGTCCCGAGCGACTATTTGCCATTTGCTTCCGGTTACTTCCCCACGCCTTCAGGCAAGTGTGAGATTTACAGCGCCACGTTGAAAGAGATGGGAATCGACCCGCTGCCGACCTATACCCCTCCTGCGGAAGATCCGTTCGATAACACCCTGGCGAAAAGTTATCCTCTGCAGATGATCTCTCCGCCTCAGCCATCCTTCTTGAACTCGTCGTTTGCCAACGTCACTAGTCTTCGCCGTGATGCAGGCGAACCCACTGTCGAGATGCACGCCAGCGACGCGGCTGCACGCCATATCGCACAAGATGAAGTAGTGGTGGTTTTGAACGATCGTGGCAAGTATCAGGCGAAGGCCATAGTCGGCGAAAATGTAAAGCAAGGTACGGTGGTATCGCAGGGAATCTGGTGGCGGGAGCACACGATTGATGGAAAGAATGCGAACGTTACGACTTCGACCCGCGTAACAGACCTGGGAGGAGGGGCAACCTTCTTCGATAACCTGGTCGATGTACGCAAGCTGGATGTATTATCTAGTCCGAAGTGATGATAAACATTTCACTTAGGGCTGATCTTGCTAATCGGGATGCTGGCTATACACCTAACCTGTGCTGATTTGTTTATCAAGGAGTATCTGCAGTGATGAAGCGTTTCCTGTGGGTCCTGGGCCTGGCAACATTGCTCGGGCTGACCGCGACCGTCGCCCAAGACAAGAAAGATGCTGCCCCAGCCAAGGCCGAGGCGAAGACCCCAGCCCCCGCTGCGCCTGCCGCCACGGAAACAGAGCTGGCCTGGAAGTTCAAGAAGGACCAGGTTCTCTTCCAGAAACTCCGCACCATCACCGAACAGAAGATGAAGGTGCAGAACACCAACGTCGAACAAAAGCAGGAACAGGAATTCGTCTTCTCCTGGAAAGTGGAAGATGTGGATGCCAGCAAGATCGTTCTGCTTCAGAAGATCGAATCCGTGGTGATGAAGATCAACATCTCCAACAACGAAATCAAGTACGATTCCACGGCCAAGGATGCTCCTGACAATCCTCTTGCCAGCTTCTTCAAGCCACTGCTTGGTTCTACCTTCAAGCTCACGCTTGACCCTAACACCATGAAGGTTGTTAAAGTTGAAGGTCGCGAAGAGTTCGTCAAGAAACTGACCGATGCCAACCCACAGATCAAGACACTGCTCGCAAACATCCTCAATGATGAACAGCTCAAGCTGATGTCCGAGCCTGCCTTCACTCTCGTTCCCGACAAGGGCAAGAAGGTGAAGAAGGATGATAAGTGGCAGCGTACGGGCACCATGAACATGGGACCAATCGGTTCTTATGCTGCCACCTACGATTACACGTACGATACTACTGAAAAGAAGGATGCCCTCACTCTTCACAAGATCCTGCTGAAGACCACGCTGACCTACACCCCACCACAGGCTAAGGACGCTGCTGGCCTTCCTTTCAAGATCAACAGTGGCAAGCTCGACACCAAGGAAGCTTCCGGCACTGTGTGGTTCGATGCTGAGCATGGCCGAGTGGCTGAATCGCAGATGACTGTGAAACTGGGCGGCAAGCTCAATGTCACTGTCAGCGACCAGGCTGCTGATGTCGATCTGGAAATGACCCAGATGACCTACACCGGCACGTTCGACAAGAACCCGAACGAAACCCTGCCCGCTGCCACTGGTGCAACTCCCGCTGCACCAGCCAAGTAAAAGTTGGTATCCAGACAACCGATAAGAGCCAGGCAATAGCCTGGCTCTTATCGTTCTAACACTTGCAATGACTGCCATGAATTTCCTCTGCCATTCCCCGGCGATGGAATACACTGTCAAATATGGCTACTATCCTTTCCTAGGTTTTGTCATGATACCTCCAGTTCTTACCGGTCTGTTCGACTACCTGGATTCCTGTCGAGAGCCAGTCAACTTGGCCGAGTTGGAGGCATTACTAAAATCTGCTCAGATCACCCGAGAGGATCTTCGCGATTACATTCAATTCAATGAAAATACTTACCGTCGCAATCGTATCAAGCTCGGAGAGTGGTATGAATGCCTTGTACTCTGCTGGAAGCCGGGGCAAAAGTCGTACATTCACGATCATCATGGCTCCAGCTGCAGTTTCAAGGTGATCGAAGGGACTGGTTTGGAAGTTATCTGTGCCAAGACAGGGCGAACGGCAGAGCTTCCTCTGGTTCGTCCGATCGATTCGCGCAGGATTCCAACCGGGACGGTTTGTGGATCGCTGGCTGCCCACATCCATGAAGTCATTAATCCGGATGACAGCAGTGATCTGATTACTTTGCACATATACTCACCACCACTGAACATGCAGATATACGCTTACGATGAAGAGGCACAGGAGAGCTACTGCCCGGAAGGTCGCGTGCTGGAATACTGCATATGATCCAGTTGTGGCTGAGCTACATGCCCGGCTGGGCACTCATGGTGGTGCTCTCGCTGATTGCGATGGCCATTTCCAACCTCGTGGTTATCGGCAACAGCCAGCCGCTCGAAGCTTCCGCGCTTGTCGTCATACTTGGCATCATCTTTCGCAATGCCTGGAAGTTACCAGCATCCTGTGTCAGTGGCGTGAAGGCTGCAGAGAAACTGCTCGTCTTTGGTATCGTGCTGATGGGGTTTGGCCTGAACTATCACAAGGTCTTTGGTGAAAGTCGTGATATTCTCATCCTGATTATCACGACGATGTTAGTGGGTTTTTTTGCCATCATCCTTCTGAGCCGTTGGGCCCAGTTGCCACAGAAGCTTGGTTTGCTGCTTGCCGTCGGTACGTGTATCTGCGGAGGAACTGCCATTGCACTGGTTGCTCCGCTCATCAAGGCGAAAGAAGAAGAGACCAGCTACAGTGTAGCGGTGATTGCTTTGTGGGGCGTAGCAGCGGTGCTGTTTTATCCGCCGCTTGCGCTCGCACTGGGAGCCACCTCGCACGACTTCGGCCTCTTTGCTGGCTCTGCCATTCATTCGACGCCGCAGGTAGTTGGGGCAGGGTTCATCTTTTCGGAAGAAGCAGGCAAGTTGGCGACTGCGGTGAAACTGGTGCGGAACTGCATGATGGCCCCAATGGCTTTGCTGATCGCCCTCTGGTTCACCAGGCAAGTGACCACTGGCGACAAAACCTCAATCCCTTTCATCAAGGCGTTTCCCTGGTTTCTGTTTGCTTATTTCCTCACGAGTTGGCTCGGTACTCAGGGATACGTTTCCAAGGAACATTTCAAGCAGTACCTTGAACCTGCGGGCAAGTTTCTCATTCTGGTGGGCATGGCAGGTGTGGGCCTGAACACCGATCTTGGTGCCCTGCGACGGGTGGGTTACATGCCCCTGCTGATCGGCATGATCGGTGCAGCTATTGTTGCAGGCGTAGCCATTACGCTTATCTACTGGTTGCGTTAGTCATGCTTCCTCTTGAGTTCTACCAGCGTCCCGCTGAGGAACTGGCTCCAGCTCTGCTCGGAACTATCCTGGTGCGAAATGTGGCTGGGAAGACGTTTCGTGTTCGTATCGTGGAGACCGAAGCGTATGTAGGCGCCCACGATCTTGCCTGCCACGCAGCTAAAGGACGAACCGCACGGACGGAACCTATGTTTTCCCCGGGCGGCTACACCTACGTCTATCTGATCTATGGCATGTATCACATGCTGAATGTGGTAGCCAGCCACTCTGATGACCCGCAGGCAGTGCTAATCCGAGGTGCCGTCAATCTGGAGAATGACGAACACGATCTCATTGGCCCAGGCAAGCTGGCGCGAGAACTCAGCATCACACGGAAAGACAATCACCAACTACTGAACCGAGGGGAATTGCACTTCGTTGCTGACGCCAGCTATGTACCGGCCATTACTCGCACTAAACGCATCGGTATCGACTATGCGAAAGAGTGGAAAGATAAGCCCCTGCGGTTCATCGATAAGCGGTACTTGAAAAAATAATTCACACGGAACTGAGTCGACCTTCCACCAGTTCCATTCGCTGCGGGAATTTCTTTGCCAATTCACTACTGTGTGTCACACACACCAGAACAGTATTCTCTTCCTTGCAGAGGTTCAGGAGAAGTTCACCGACACTCTCCGCTGACTGTCGATCCAGACTTCCTGTCGGTTCGTCTGCCAGCAGGATGGCTGGCTGATGAATCAGTGCCCGGCAGACGGCTGTACGCTGGCGTTCACCGCCTGAAAGTTCAGCAGGATGATGATCGAGCCGACCGCCAAGCCCTACTCTCTCCAGCAGCATGCGGGCTCGGGCCTCCACGCCGTTTCGTTCTGAGACTGGGCGGGCTAGCGTGGGAAGTAGCACGTTCTCCAATGCTGAACATTGTGGCAACAGGTGATGATCCTGAAAGATGTAGCCAATCGTGTTGTTGCGGAAGCGAGCCAGTTCCACATCACTCAGGCCGCTGAGATCCTTGTCCTGGATCAAGACCTTTCCCCGACTGGGCTTCGCGAGGGTGCCGAGCAAATGCAGCAGGGTGCTTTTACCGCACCCACTGGGACCGAGAATGGCGAGAGCTTCCCCCCGATTTAAGCTCAGGTTAATGCCCTGTAGTACTGCCAGGGCACCGGATCGCGTGGGATATTCCTGGAATAGATCAACAGCTTGCAAAACAGGCATGGGGTTCTCACACAGAAGTCAGTAATGCTTCGAGCTTGGCCTTGTACGAAGCTGGTATGGGAATACCTTCCATCTTACGATCAGCATTCTTCTTGCAGCAGCAGGCAACCGTGGTCCCCGTGGCCACAGGCTTACCGTTCTTGCTGAACTGGAATTGATACGTGATCGACTTGGTGCCAAGCTTCTCGATGGAGACGTCGACATCCATCACATCTTCAAAAGTAACGGTAGAGATGTAGTCGCACTTGGCTGAGACTCGCGGGAAGCCGATGGATTGACCTTCCCAGACGAGAGAAACAGAGAGACCAAGCGAACGCAGGAATTCCTGCTCCGCCTGTTCCATGTAGATGAAGAATCGTGAGAAGTGCACGATGCCCGCCATATCGGTATCGAAGAACTCAATACGGCGCTGGGTACGGTAGACGACAGGCATGAATAAACCTCGTTCCATAGATTCATGAAACGAGGTGCAGGGATGTTTGCCAAGAGAGACTTACATCTCAGGGATGATTGTGACCTTCCTGGAGTTCAGAACCTTGACGATGGCGGAAGCAATCACGGGATCGTCCAGAGGGCCAGCGTAGAGTGTCGCCAGTGCGTTCGCAGCGTTATCGCCTGAACGTCGCAACTCGTAATAAAGGGCGTCCTTGCCGGTACCGCCTTCAGATGTGCCACGGAAACTGCCGCTGCCGCTGTTATCAAGCCAGACGAAATTAGCTACTTCATCTCGTCCCGAGTTGCCTTCAGTGCTAAGCCGGAAACCACCGGTGTTATAAAAGTTGAAGATGAACTCACCAAAGCCGTTGTCAATGGTATCGCCCACATCTGCGAGCACCGAATCATTGCCGGTACCACCACGAACCTTGACGTTTAATGAACCCGTGTTAAGTATCTGTGCAGCATAGGCATCTCTCACACCAGCCAGATAGTTGACACTATCATCGCCACTTTGGCCATCGAGGCTGACATTGATGGTCCCTGTGTTGGTAACACCTTCTGAAAGGAGGAGTTCATCGCCTGAATCACGACCGAGCCAGGAATTGATGGTATCGCTGCCGGAGCCACCCTGGATTTTGATATCGATCAGACCGTTATTAACGGAAGCAGGACCCGTGCTACGTCCGAGTATGGCTGCGAGGTTATCGTTTCCTGATTCGCCATCGATTTTGACAAGGATTTCGCCATCATTGGTACCAGCCATGGAGGTGAGAATGTTGTCACGTCCAGATCCGCCTCGCAGGTTGGCTTGCAGACTGATGCCTGCTGGAAGGCGGCCTTCTGCTGCGAGAACGATGTTATCGTTGCCACTATCCCCATCAACGTCTACTCGATGGACATTACTGGCGGGCAATCGACGGCCCACAGTCTCGATGCCTACATCTGCTTCAGGCAGCAAACTGATGGAACCTTCGAAGGTGTCATCGCCTTGCCCCAAATGAACGTGAAGCCAGAGCTTGACCGAAGGGGAGATGACAGAATAGGTCACAGAGTCATTGCCATCGCGACCATAGACATTGATACGGTTGACGTTATTAAAAGTGCGTTCCGTGGTGCCTTGGGTGATCAGAATGCTGTTGGATCCAAGATCGTCGATACGAACTGAATCAGCGTATCGGGTGCCCATCAGTTTCAGAACTGCACCAGACTGGGTAACGCTGAAAGCGGGGACATCGCGTGCTTCCAGCGATTCGAGATGAGGACGAAAATGGCAACGTTGCTTCATGATGTTGCTCCTTAGATGTTGTGTCGCGAGCGTGTGCAGGCAGGTGGCATACTAGGTTGGATACAAAGGCTGGTCAAGCTAAAAGGTTTATCAACTATGGCGAATATTCTGATCCTAGTAAAATGACGCTGCTGATCGAACTGCTGAAACACCGAGTGAACACTTTATTCATTCGGAGAGGAAGACCAGTTCACAGAGCCTTCCCAAGTCTTTTCCTGCTTGCACAGTGCCATTCTCACCTACCAGCGTGTTGTTCACATAAAAAGCAAAGATGATGTCCCTGCCCTTGGAAGTTACGCCATACCCAGCCAGTGCCTTACTGGTCATGATGTCATTGTTGGCAAGTCCGTTCGTCAAACTGAAGGTGCCCGTCTTGGCAAAGAACTTACCTCGGACCGGGCTATCCGGACTGACAGAAGAGGCAGTTGTCCCATCCACACCAACAATCGGAAGTGCTTTGCGGAAGACCTCGACATCAGAACGGCCAGCCATCGTCTTCAACAGACTGACAGTCGCTTTCGGGCTGGCATAATCCGAGCGGGAACCGCCGGCGCCACCTCCAAACGAAACGCTTTCCATGGGTACACCCAGTTTCTTGAGTGCAGTGGCTTGATGGCGTAAGCCCTGTGCGAGTGTTCGCTGCTTGTGCTGCACTGCCAGGTGGAGGGGAAGCATACTTGCATGGAGATTGTGGCTTACTTTCAGAATCAGTTTGGCATGCTCTGCGAACGGTGGTGATACCAGTTCCGCCAGCATCGGCAGCGATTGAATTTGGACTGAATCCGGAAGTTTCTCCACGGGGTTATTCTGCAGAGAAGACGCTTTAACCTTGACACCAGCTTTGACCAACGCATCAATCAGCAAGCTGCGAGCATGACTGGCTGCATCGTCCACTTCTTTCACCCGAACGATGGGTTTGCCAACTGGCAGTTTGCCACGAACAACATAACGACCTGGGCCGGAGAGAGTTATTGTGACATTGGGTTTGACTGTCTTGTTGTTGGCATCTTTCTCTGCCACTGTCTCTACCTGCGCATCTACCTGGATGGCGCTACCAGCAGGGCGATGCTCGACACGGGCTGCCATTCCTGCTTCACTCGCGGGAGTGACGGTAAAGTCAATCAGATTATCATTCACGACAATCGGGCTGACTCGGCTCGGCCCGGAGCCAGTGCTTTCGGCGCGATCAAATAGTCGATCATCGATGATGATCTCTCCCTCAATCTGAGTCAATTTCTTCGCTACATCCTGTGCCAGTTGCTGGATGCCTTGCAGCGGATCAACTTCGGTCAACTGGCTGTTGTTGTAGGTGTGATCGGTATTCTTGAAGGCGATCGAGCCATCGGGCAATGTTCGTCCCCCAAGGGTCGGGTCGCCACTGGCGAGGAGGATCAGATCACCTTTCAATGTCTTGCTGTTGTCGTCGAGAGTGCCGGTATGCAGCAACCTCGTACGGAAGCGATAGTCAGCACCGAGACTGGTAAGTGCAGCAGAGACACTGAACAGCTTGGTGCATGATGCTGGTGCGAAGAGTTTCTCGGATTGATGATCGAGCAGCACTTCGCCTGTTTTTGCATCAATGACGTACAGTCCCCAATGGGCCGTCTTATAGCGAGGCAGATCGATCACTTCCTTGATTGCATCGCCAAGCTTGGGTTTCGCTGGTTCCTGACCGGAGACAGCAGCAGAGATGAGGCTCAGCAGTAACAACACGAAAGGCAAGCGCAGCATGACAGCATTCCGTCGGGTTCATATTGGTGAAGGAGTAGCCTAACGGAAAAGGGTCATATGCTCAACGAACTTCAGGTCGCCATTCTGCAACTTCCGGAACACGCCGATTTGCCGTTGCCGGCGTATCAGAGCGAACATGCAGCAGCGATGGACATACCCGCTGCTGTGCGCGAACCGCTGACCATTGCCCCTGGCAGTATTGCGCTAATCCCCTGCGGCTTCAGCATAGCGCTACCCGTGGGGTATGAAGCCCAGGTCCGCCCACGCTCAGGTCTGGCCATCAAGTCTGGGCTGACGGTTGTGAATGCCCCTGGCACGATTGATGCCGACTATCGAGGTGAAGTGAAGGTGGGGCTTATCAATCTGGGCAAAGAGGCAGTTGTCATCGAACGAGGCATGCGGATTGCCCAACTGCTTATTGCTCCCGTGATGAAGGTAACCTGGACGAAAGTTGAGACGTTACCATCTACGGCACGGGGTGAAGGTGGCTTTGGACATACCGGGGTCAAATAACCTTAAAGTTCAACTGCGATTGCAAAAACATCCGAGTTGATTATGGTGGGATGACGCTTTCAGCTGGTTCAGTGTCGATTTTTTGGGGAAATGATGCAGAAGGTTGGCGATTCAGTGCGGAATCGACCGACAACTCCAGCATAGACATGATCAATTCAATTGATGTGAATCCGATGCGCATCTGCCTTTACACGAACACCGCGTTCCCCGATATGGGCGGCCAGGAAATGGTCGTCGATGAACTGGCCAGGCAATACCAGCTTGCGGGCCATTCGGTGGTGGTCTTCTGCCCTGATGTGCCACAAGCAACAGGGTACGATCGCACTCTGCCTTACCCGGTAGTTCGCCATCAGCGGTTCTTTTCAACCCGTTGGCTCGTTTCGTGGTATGCCTACGCATTGAAAAAGCTGCACCAGCATCATCAGTTCGATGTCATCCATTGTCATAATGTTTACCCATCGGCTTATCTGGCACTAAAAGTACGTCAACAAGGTGGACCACCGGTTGCAGTGACCAGTCACGGCGGCGATGTGCGTGAAGACAACCCTCGTTTCACCAAACGTGGGCTGCGCGAACGACATCGACAAGTTGTAACCCAGGCTGATGCTCTCATCTCCATCGGACCATTCACCACCGAAGGTTTTCTGCGCCTTGGCGCTTCGAGTGATCGCATTCACCAAATTACGAATGGTGTGCATGTTCGGGAGTTTGCAGAACGGGTGAATCGTCCTCAGTCACTTCCAACAGCCCTGCAGGCTGATGCGTTCTACCTCTTTCTCGGCAGACTGGCTCATCGCAAGGGAGTTGATGTCCTGCTCCGGGCTCTTTCTCATCTGCAGCAACAATCGCCCGGTTCGTCTCCAGTTCAACTGGCTATAGGTGGCGATGGCATCGAACGACCAGCACTTGAACAACTTGCCCGGAAACTGGGAATTGCTGATCATGTCACCTTCCTGGGGAAGGTGCAGGGGGATATCAAGCGATGGCTGCTCCAGAATGCCCGCAGCATTGTGATGCCTACTCGCGAATGGGAGGCGTTGCCGATGGTGCTGCTGGAAGCACATGCAGCAGGTTGCCCGATTATTGCCAGCGATGCCCCAGGGCTGCTGGGTCTGATAGCCGACAATACTACTGGATGGGTGACGCCTCGCGAAGATCATCAAGTTCTTGCCAGGCAAATTCACCTGGTGAACAGCATGTCTCGTGAAGCTCGGCAGAGCATTGGCCGGGCGGGGCAGCACAAAGCCTGGCAGTTCGATTGGCCCGCGATAGCTCGCCAGCATCTAGATCTGTTTGCAAGACTGTCATCATCGAAGCAAGCCAGCAGTTGCCATGCAGCCTAGTGATCCAATATAGAGCTGGATAACAAGACCCATCAGATGCTTTTACGCTGCCTGACGGTCCAACTGACGAAATGCTGTGGAAGCCTGCTGCAGGAACCCTTCGAAACGCAGGCGATACTCTTCCTTCTGCTCGCGTAGTCGGCGAGTCAGATCGTTCTCGCCGCGTAGCAAGGCGAGTGTGTGTTGCTTCAGGCTTCGGAAGCCACCCCAGGTTCCAGGTTCAAGTGCGACATCTTGCAAGCCAAAGGTATGTGTGAAACCCCTGCCTCGCCAATCAACGTTGACTGGTACGATGGGCTTGCCCAGCCCTAATGACAGAAGTGCTGCATGCAGGCGAAAACCGATCACACCGCTGCATTCTTCGTATCGGGCGATGAGTTCACTCACATCCTCGGTGTAAAACGTCGGAATTCCCTTGGGCACCCAGCTTGATGCAAAGTCGAGATCAGCCCGCTCATGCAGCGTGACAAGGAACTCGGCGTTCTGCTTTGACAGCCAGCGCAGGTACTGCATGGTTCGATGCATGAACCAGCGACCGGTCCACGTTTTCAGGATCCGTGCTGGTGGAAGTGATACAATCAATGGCTTGCTGGTGTCAGCCTGCACCTGTCGATCAGTCAGGAAAGTGACCGGGCAACCGGTACAGTGGGTCTCGACACCAATGCTGGCCAACTCGCGTCGAGTGGGTTCGTCCCGCACCGCAGAGGCAAATGCTTTTCGAAATAGGGTTTGAATCTCACTAGTGGCTTTAGGCGTGTAGGGGCGAATAGGTGCTGCCCAGTCGCTGCCCGTCCCCATGCCAATCAGGAGCACAGGTGTCCGAAGCTGCTCCAATGCGGAGGCATCGGTCTGCACACCCCAGTGCCAGCGGGTGTTGGCCTGATTACGTTTTGAGGGTTTGCGAGGCTCAAGCAAGTTGGAGCCACCGACAACAACGAGGTCAGCCTCACGGTTGCTTCGCTCAATATTGGCTTCCAAGAGTCCAGTTGCTTCCCCGGGGCTTGCATGCCGATGGTTGACAGGAAGGGAGACAACCTCCATGGAACCAAAGTGGCGTCGCAGCGCCCGATGGATGGCATGCGCCACCAGAGTATCGCCGACGTTCGAGCTGGCTGCAGGGTAATAGTGATGCACCACCATGAAGAATTACCTGTCGAGAGCTGCCGATCTGACATAACAACCGGACGGGTATACCATCAAATAGGTCTATCGGGAAGGTCGATTATGCTTGACAGTGACGTGTCAACGGTTATGATGCCTAAATACTTAGGTGTCAATTCCCGGGAGCTTCTGATGTTCCTTCGCTCACTGACTGTTACAGCTTTCACTCTACTATTGCAGTTGAACATCTACGCTCAATCTTTTCAGATCGGGGGCGGGAGTGGATATACTCCCAGGTTCCCGATGCTAATGAGCAAAGCTGTACAGGAAGAACTCAAGCTTACCGAGGAGCAGACCAAAAAGATCCAGGCCAAGATTAAGGAACAGTTCCCTGAAGGTTCCATGATGCGAATGCCATCGGGTGAAAAGGGCGGCGAAGAAGGTGCTCCCCGTGTCATGATGAGCTTCAGTTTCAAAGCTGGCAATGGCGCAGCACCCCCAGTGGGTGGAGGTATTGCTTTCGATCCGGGTAGCATGCCTATTCCCCCTGTTCTTCCTGACTTCAAAAAGATTGACGAGGAAGTAATTAAACTTCTCGAGCAACCTCAGCGAGATCGCCTCAGGCAAATTACTCTTCAGCGTACAGGCCTTTCCGCACTGGGTCAGGAAGATGTCGCCAAGGACATCGAACTGGATGCTGAACAAAAGGATATGGTAAAGCACATTCTCGATGACCAACGCAAGAAGGGCATGGAACATATTCAGAAAATGATCGCTTCGGGTGGTGGTATACAACAGGACCAGGTTTCTACGTTCATGAAGAAGCTTCGAGAACAAACGGAATCTGACCTGGGACTGATCCTGACTCCTGAACAGCAAACCAAGTGGGAAGAGATCAAAGGACTGAAGTTCGACAAGAAGTAAGACACATAACTAGTGCATTTGCAGCGAATCGTCCTGGTCGACAGGACGATTTTCGTTGTGTGCCATTCTCATGATAAATGGCTCATCCTCGCACTCCTGGCTTCTCCTCGGCCGGAATGCCGGTTAGAGTAATAGTAGTTCCTCTTGAGAATGGACATGCTTCGTTTCAGCCTGATTGTGTCACTACTCTTTGTCAGCGTCGTCGTAGCGGATGATCCGAAGCTGAACGATCAGCCGGATACGCCCAGTGGCCTGGTAGTCGCCCAGCAGACGGCCCAGCAGAAACAGGCTCAACTCGAAACGAAACGGACTGCCCAGCGGCTGGATGCCATGCTGCGGGTGCTGGCCTATCACCAGCTTGATGCTGCGGCGGAAAAGAAGATTGTCCAGGAAGCCTCCGCTGCGCTGCGGAACTTGAGCCAGCAGCAGATGGAAGAGATACTCAAGAATTTCGACACTGCTGCCCAATCGAAGACACTGGCTGAGATGGACAAGCAGTTGGACAAAGCACACGATAAGCACCGCATCGTGCTCGATCAGGTGCGACAGTTGCTGAACCGTTTCGAACTGATGCGGAACCTTGAACAGGCAGCGATACGGCTCGATAAGCTGGCGTACGATCAAAAGCAGTTGCGGGAACAAGTGTTGATTGCGGAACAGCAGCGACGATTGCAACTCAACCAGCGCCGTGGGATGCGACCGGAATCGCCGCAATCCCAGGCACTGCGACAGGAAGACATTGCCCGTGAAAGTGAAGCGGTGTTACAGAAGCTCAACGAACTCAAGAACGAGCTTCCCGAAGAATTGAAGCCCCGATTGGATAAAGTTCTGAGC
>CAYPJB010000002.1:0-14277 GCA_964410845.1 uncultured Bacteroidales bacterium
AGCGAACCAAAGCCCTGTGCTATCTCTTCGATGTATTGCCCACCCTGGGCAAGCTGTGCCATGTTGACGGACCACAGACCAGTGAAGGGAAGGAGTTCACCAGCGTACTTCATACGCCTGACAGCACCATTCGCACTGAACTGGTGTTTGGTTACAAAGCAGTTCAACGTGCTATTCGAACTGATCGCTGGAAGCTGATTCGTTATCCGCACATTGATAAGAACCAGTTGTTTGATCTTCAGACCGATCCATGGGAACAGTTTGATCTAGCCAGCAGGCCTGAGCAGTCTGAGCGCGTTCAAATGCTGCTGACACAATTAAAGAAGCATTGCCAGGAGTTGGGAGATGTTACTCCACTCACAGTAAGCAAACCTCAATCCCCTGCCTGGACTCCACCCATACCACGATAGTCCAACTCAATCCTGCAAGAAGGTAGTCGCCTGCTCAGGCATCATCGAGTACCATGAGGACTTCGTTTCCCAGGTAGATCCAGAACCATGGTACGTGTCGCTGTTTGCTTACTGCTCGTTACTTCATTCGTTTGTGTTACAGCCTACGATGGCCCACAGGATAACAAAGCGGACAACGTTCGCCGCATCCCACCGCCAGGCATCAAGATCAGCGATGCCGACCGGGCGGAACTCACCAAGGATGTCGCAGCTTTTGAGCAGGAGATCAAGCAAGTACGGCAGGAACTTGCTGGCCAACCTCGGCTACTCGAACTCTTCCCCGATGTGATGATCTTCCACAAAGCTGTTGACTGGGCACTGAAGTACGATGAGTTCTACGAAGCCCGCGAAGTGAAGACGGCCCGCGACCTGTTGAAGCTGGGGCGCGAACGACTGGCCCAGATCAAGTCAAAGAAGCCTGAGTACCTCAGCGAATGTGGCCTGATCGTGCGAGGGTATGTCTCCAAGATCGATGGATCCGTGCAGCCTTACGGACTCGTTGTACCTGAATCGTATACACCTAAAACCCTCAGCAACTATCGACTCGATGTCTGGTGCCATGGTCGCGGCGAGAAGCTGACCGAGTTGGCGTTCCTGAGTGATCGACTCCGCAACCCTGGCGAGTTCACTCCCAAAGATGCCTTCGTGCTGCATCCCTATGGCCGCTACTGCAACGCCAACAAGTTCGCCGGCGAAGTCGATCTCTTTGAAGCCCTCGACCACTGCAAGAAGCACTACCGCATCGACGAGAAGCGGCTGGTCATGCGAGGGTTCAGCATGGGTGGAGCAGCAGCCTGGCAGTTCGCGGTCCACTTCCCCGACAAGTGGTGTGCCGCCGCCCCCGGTGCAGGCTTCGCCGAGACACCCGAGTTCCTGGGCAACTTCCAGAATGAAACCGTGAAACCCACCTGGTGGGAAGAGAAACTCTGGCACATGTACAACGCTACCGACTATGCCGAGAACCTCAAGAACCTACCCACGGTGGCCTACAGTGGTGAGATCGACAAGCAGAAGCAAGCCGCCGACGTGATGGCCAGAGAGATGAAGAAGTTCGGCATGACCCTACGGCACATCATCGGCCCCAAGACGGGGCATAGTTATCATCCCGAGGCGAAGCGGGAGATTGAGAGAAGATTGAAGGAAATGGATAACGGAATGGAAACAATAATTATCGGTGGTAACAAAAACATCTTTACCACTTGGACTCTAAGATACAGCCGTTTCAAAGGACTAACGATTCAAGGTTTAGAGGAGCATTGGAAACAAGCGCGGATTAAAACGCAGAAAAGAACGAATTTTAATGGTGACCAACCTGACACGTATGCAGTACAAACAGAAAATGTTGGTTCATTTTCAATCGATGAATTAGCTGAACGATGGTTTTGGGATAATCCGAACGATGAGCAGCGTAAACGTGTAGTAGTTATTGATGAACAGAATGAACTACCTCTACCTACGATCCAGTCTGATGGCGGCTTCACCGCCCACTTCCGCAAAGAGAACGGTAAGTGGAAAGTCGTCGATACCCTCGACGATGGCAAACTTCGCAAAAAGCCCGGCCTCCAAGGTCCCGTTGATGATGCCTTCATGGACAGCTTCCTCATCGTGAAACCCAGCGACAAGTCGCCGCATGCCAAGGTGAATGAATGGGTCGATGCCGAGATGAACCGGGCCATTGATCATTGGCGGCGGCAGTTCCGTGGCACTCCGCGGGTGAAGATGGACAAGGAAGTGACGGATGCTGACATCAACAATCACAACCTCATTCTCTGGGGCCTACCCGCTAGTAATAGTGTGTTGAAGAAGATCGCAAGCAAGCTCCCTATTCGCTGGGAGGATGGCAAAGTACAGACACAGAAGCAAGGCTACGATGCGGATACCCATGTTCCCATCATGATCTACCCCAACCCGCTGAACCCGTCGAAGTACGTCGTCCTCAACTCAGGCTTCACCTTCCGCGACTACGATTACCTGAACAACGCCCGACAAGTCCCCAAACTTCCCGACTGGGCCATCATCGATATCACCACCCCACCCAACAGCCGCTGGCCCGGCAAAGTAGTCGATGCCAACTTCTTCAACGAAGAATGGCAGTGGAAGTAACGCCGTGCGACCATTTAGCCCGTGGCCATTCAGGCCACGGGCGGGCTCTCGCGAAATGAATACTCACTCTCGCGACGGGCGTGTTACGATGGCCATGACATTCTGGTTAGTCGCGTTGTTTGTAACACTCCGCGAGGTCCCGCCCGTGGCCTGAATGGCCACGGGTTAAATACAGGATTCTCTATGGCAACGTTGGGAACCATGATTACTTCAACAACCTATGGCACCTGGTTGCGGGGCGATGCTCGTGGTTGGCTTGACGATGGTGTCATCATGCCCGCTGATCCACTGCTTGAGTTATGCGATTACGACAATCTCACACATCCACCGTATCGCTTCGACAAAGAACGATTGCTAGAGATCGGCCAGTTCATGGTGGATTCGCTCATCACACGATTACAAATGAGGCTTCTTGCACTCACAGTCCGGACTTGGCACATCCATCTGGTGATGCCTGCCACGGTCATCATGGTTCCCGTCGTTGCCCGTTGTGCCAAGGAAGCTGTGCGGTATGGGCTCAAGCCTAATCAGCCGATCTGGACCGTGAAGTATGACAAACGGTTTTGCTACACATGGGAGAAGCTGAAACAGCGAGTGGAGTATGTGGAACAACACAATCTGGAAGCAGGTTGGCCACGACAACCCTGGAAAGGTCTCTGGGACTGGGAAGAGTATGTCCAGTTCATGAACTAACGTCCGATGGGTGATCATTTCGACGTGGCATTTAGCCCGTGGCCATTCAGACCACGGGCGGGCTCACGCGAAATGAATACTCACTCTCGCGGTGAACTTGTTACGATGGCGTGACATTCTGGTTAGACGCAATTGTAAGTGTACATTCCGCGCGGCCCGCCCCTGGCCTGAATGGCCAGGGGCTAAATGAGATGCTTATGCTTTCCTTACTACTTCTTATCTGCCTGCAACCCGATCTCGGCAAAACTCTGCCACCCCCGGGCATCAAGATCAGCGAAGCTGATCGTGCCGAACTCACCAATGACGTTGCCGCCTTCGACACGGAAATCAAAGCAGCCAGGCAGCAACTCCAGGGTCAGCCGGTTTACCTTGACCTCTTCCCCGATGTGCTCATCTACCACAAGGCTGTTGACTGGGCACTGAAGTACGATGAGTTCTACGATCCCAAAGAAGTGAAGGCTGCCCGGGAACTGCTCAAACAAGGCCGGGCTCGGTTACAGCAGATTGTCAGCAAGAATCCCACCTACCTGGAACAGACAGGGCTAGTCGTGCGAGGGTACCAATCGAAGATCGATGGTTCCGTGCAACCCTATGGTCTCGTCGTCCCTGCATCTTACACGCCCAAAACACTGAGCAGGTATCGTCTCGATGTCTGGCTCCATGGCCGAGGCGACAAGCTGACAGAACTGGCTTTCATTGATCAACGCTCCAGGCAACCGGGGGAGTTCACACCACAGGATGCTTTCGTGCTGCATCCCTATGGTCGCTACTGCAATGCCTTCAAGTTCGCAGGCGAGACGGATGTCTTTGAAGCACTCGAACACTGCAAGAAGCACTACCGCATTGATGACAAGCGACTGGTCGTCCGCGGCTTCAGCATGGGTGGTGCAGGCTGCTGGCACCTGGCTGTGCATCATCCCGATAAGTGGTGCGCCGCTGCTCCGGGGGCAGGTTTCGCCGAAACGCCAGAGTATACGGGAGCCAAGCTGACAGATGTGCCGCCGTGGGAACAGAAACTCTGGCACCTCTACGACGCCACAGACTATGCCCAGAACCTGAAGCAGTTACCCACCATCGCCTACAGCGGCGAGAAGGACAAGCAGAAGCAGGCAGCAGACGTCATGGCAAGGGAGATGAAGAAGCTTGGTTTGACGTTACGGCACATCATCGGACCGAAGATGGGGCATGCCTATCATCCGGATGCAAAGCGGGAGGTGAATCGGCGGATTGACTATTTGGCAGAACACAGCAACACAGTTCAGTTATTAGATGGGAACTTTGGCGAATCGTTAGTCTTTTCCACTTGGACCTTGAGATACAGTCAAGCACGCTCCATTCGCATCAACGGTTTGGAGGAACACTGGAAGCGGGCAAGTTTCAAGATCACACCAGCACCCTGGCGTGAAGCTGAATTAGAAAAAGGCAATCGTGTGTATTTTTCAATCAAAACTTCCAACATTGAGTCATTTACCATTGATGACATTGGGTTCGCTCGCTTTGGCAGTGATTCCAGTGAAGTCACGGACATTGATGTTAAAGTAGATGGTGAACTACTACGCACTCCACCATTGCAGTCAGACAAAAGCTTCACCGCCCACTTCCGCAAAGTGAATGGCAAATGGAAGGTCGTCGACACCCTGGAAGATAACACCCTCCGCAAGAAGCCCGGTTTGCAAGGTCCCATTGATGATGCCTTCATGGACAGCTTCCTCATCGTCAAACCATCAGGCACATCACCTCATGCCAAGGTGAATGAATGGGTTGATGCCGAGATGAACCGGGCCATTGACCAGTGGCGGAAGCAGTTCCGGGGCATCCCTCGTGTGAAACTCGATAAAGATGTCAGCGAAGCCGATATCAACAACCATCACCTCGTACTCTGGGGCACTCCCGAGAGTAACAGCGTAATGAAGAAGTTGGCCTACAAGCTACCCGTGCAATGGAAGGGCGACAAGCTCACTGCTCATCAGAAGAGCTATGATGCAGACAGCACGGTGCCGATTCTGATCTATCCCAATCCGCTGAACACTTCAAAATACATCGTCCTCAACTCAGGCCACACCTTCCGCGAAGAGAGCAACCGCAGCAACGCCCGGCAAACGCCCAAGCTCCCCGACTGGGCCATCATCGACATCACCACCCCGCCGAACAGCTATCATCCCGGTAAAGTCGTCGATGCTGGCTTCTTTGGGGAAGAGTGGCAGTGGAAATAATGTCAAATATTTAGCCCCCGGCTCTTCAAGCCGAGGGCGGGACCTCGCGAGATGTGTAAACTACTCTCGTGATCCCAACTGTGCGATTGCATGAAACTCCAATCAATCGCGCGAGCCCGCCCCAGGCCTGAATGGCCGGGGGCAAAATGAGATGGTGTATGCCTGCCAATACTTTCGGTGAACTGTTTCGGGTGACGACAGCCGGTGTTTCGCATGGGCCGGGGTATGTTTGCATCATCGATGGCTGCCCGGCTGGGCTGGAACTCTCTGTCGATGATCTGCTGCCTGACCTTCGACGCAGGAAGCCTGGGCAATCGAAGCTCGTGACCCAGCGCAAGGAAGATGACACTCCCGAAATCCTCTCCGGTGTCTTTGAAGGCAAGACCGATGGCACCCCCATTGGCATCCTCTTCCGCAATGCTGATCAGCACAGCACCGATTACGACAACCTCAAGAAACTCTACCGGCCCGGCCATGCGGATTTCACCTTCGATGCCAAGTTCGGCTTCCGGGATCATCGTGGTGGTGGCCGTAGCAGCGCCCGGGAGACGATGTGCCGGGTGGCAGCAGGGGCGATTGCGAAGAAGTTGCTGGCACGGGTTGGTGTAAACGTGGTGGGATACGTCTCGCAAGTTGGCGAGGTGATTGCCCAGGTAGCTGATCCCGTCAGCGTGACGCTGGAACAAGTCGAAAGCAACATCGTTCGCTGCCCGGATAGTGCTTCTGCGGAAGCGATGGTATCGCTCATCGAAGCTGTTCGCAAAGAGCAGGACAGCATCGGTGGCACCTCCACCATCGTCGCCACGGGTGTTCCCGCCGGTTGGGGCGAACCGGTGTTTGATAAGCTCAAAGCTGATCTCGCCAAGGCACTGCTATCGCTGCCTGCGGTGACTGCGTTCGAGTATGGGGCAGGCTTTGGAGTCGCCACCAGTCGAGGCAGTGCAAACAACGATCACTTCACCAAGAAGACCGACCGCATTGGCACTATCACCAATCGCCACGGTGGCATGCTTGGCGGTATCAGCAGCGGTGAGCCCATCGTTTTGCGTGTTGCAGTGAAGCCAACGAGCAGCATTCCACAGGAACAGCCAACGGTGACGCAAACGGGTGAAGCTGCTTCGGTACGTGTGAAAGGGCGACATGATCCCTGTTTGCTGCCTCGCTTTGTACCGATGGGTGAAGCGATGGTGGCACTGGTGCTGGTGGATCATTGGTTACGGCATCGAAGCCGGCAATTGACGTAATTGCAGTTCTGCCTTCTCTGTGAATTTGTCTCTGCAACCTCTGTGTTTAGACTTTTAATCGTTGAGGTCGCAGAGTTGAGCCGCAGAAGTCGCTGAGAAAGACAATGAAACGTACGATACCCTCTCGAACTTTAGCCCAATCTTCCACTTCTTGACAAGTTTCACCACCTTCGCTGGTGGGTCTCTTTCTCACATCGTCAGCAATTTGACTACCTTGGTTGGGCTAGGCAGACTTCGTGATTTGACCTATCTTCCTGGCCTTCCCTGTTCGCCAATGAACTTGAAAGAAAGTGGCCAAAAAAGGCAGAAAAAGGGCTACTTGACATTGACCGACCTTGCAAACCGGGTATCACCGTCGACCTTGAGTGGGGTTTCTGCGTACGTGTCCAACGGGGCCACTGGCTCGCCGGGGAACGCAACGGGACACCCAGTTTGCTCGGAGAACAGCTCCGCCTGGGGGAAGGCGACAGTTGCCGAGCGAAGGGAACCGGAAGGTTGGACACGAAAGGAGGCTGCAGTGATTCGGGCTAAATCCTTGGCATGGATCGGCGGAGTGGGCTTGCTGGGAATTTCCCCGGCAGCTGTGCTGGCACAGGGTCTGCCCTTACCGCCTGCTGCACCAGATAATACGGTGCCTGTACAAGTCGCGCCACCTTCTCAGGAAGTGGTGCAAACCGGCGGTGATCGATCACTGAAACCACGTGACATCTTAAAGGATGGCGTTGAGAACCATCGCAAGTTCGAGTTTGAACTGGCAGACGTTTATTTGAAGAAGGCCCAGGAACTGCGAACCAGCCTCAGTGCTAGTGAGCAGAAGGAACTGGATGCCTATCTCCAGAGCAATGCCAAAGCTCTTGCCACGCGCAAGCAAGGGCAGGAGATGATCCAGAAAGCTACCCAGGCTATTAATGCCGGGAAGTATCAGGAAGCGGACGTCCTCCTCCGCAGCCTGAAGGCGAACACTTACCTTGGCACACAGGATCGTCAAAGCGTTGCAACGCTCACTGATGTTCTCGCCAAGAACACCGGCACGGTGACCGCTCCTGGCACAGTTCCAGCCGTGGCACCCAAGGGGAAGACACCAGCCGACATGCTGGCTGCCGGTCGCGAAGCCTTCAAGAACAAGAACCTGGATGAAGCCCAGATGTGGGCACTCAGTTCCAAGCAAGCTGGCTACACAGCCAAGATGCCCTGGGAAGATACTCCAGACAAGTTGATGAACGACATCAACGTGGCTCGCGCTCAAGCTGCCAAGATGGGCACTACCACTACAGGTGGTGTCGATCAGCGTCAGCAGCAGTGCAAGGCTCTCTGCATGCAGGCTTCACAAGCCCTGGCTGCAGGTGATGTCGCCACCGCCAAGAAGCTCACCAAGCAGGCCGAAGAGCTCAAGGTCAACGTCGCCTGGTTTGATGAATACACTCCAGCCAAGCTGAACGAAGCCATCGCACGTGCTGAGAAGGCCGGCGTTCGTCCTGGCACTATGGTGGCTGGAACCGTTCCAACTGATCCCAAGCAAGCTGTGAAGGAAGCTCGTGCAGCTCTCGATCAGGGCAACCTTGATCGTGCTGAAGAGCTCTGTAACAGTGCCCGCCTGGCCAAGGTTTCCTACGGCTTCTTTGAAGACACGCCTGACAAGGTTCTGGTGGATGTTCGCAAGAGCCGGGAAGTGGTCAACGGCAAGAAGGCTGCTGAACTCCTGGTTCAAGCTCGTCGTCTTCTGGATGCAGGTAACTTCGACGAAGCTGAGAAATGCTGTGCTCAGTCGAAGATGCTCAAGAAAGAATACGGCTTGATGGATGGCTTTGGTGGCGAACGTCCCGACAAGCTGATGCTGGAGATTCAGCAGAAGAAGGCTGTCGCCAATCGCAACAAGCCACTCACACCAACGACTGACAAGGTCGCTGTGAACGTCAATACTGCTGGAGTGGGTGTACCTCCTGGTTCACCTCCGCCCATGCCTCCGGTCAACACTGCTTCGAACAATGTTGCAGCACCGAACTTGACTCCCAGCGTCGATCCTAAGGTTGCACAAGCCAATCGCATGATAGCTGAAGCCCGTATGGATCTGAACAAGGGCAACTACGAAGCTGCCTTGCAGAAGGCTGATGCAGTCAAGAAGATGGGTGTTGTTACGCAGGAAAGCCCTGACAGCATCTTCCAGGCTGTGCAGATGGCTGCCAAGGTGAAAGAACAGAAATCCAGCCCGGTAGCAGATGCCAAGCGTATGAAGGCGCTGCAACTGCTTGCCAATGCCCGCGTGATGACCAAGACTGGCGACATCATGGGTGCTCACAAGGCTGTGACCGAAGCCAGGAGCCTGGGTGTTGTCTTCCAGCAAGGCGATGAACTGCCTGAAGCTGTGCTAGCCGACCTTCAGGCCAAGGCACGTCAGCAGGTGGAAACCTACTCCAAGGCTGCTGACACGCTGGCTGCTCGAGGCAAGACTGGTGAAGCCCAGCAGTATCGCAACTATGTCATGAATCTGGCTATGACTTTCAATGTGCCTGCTCCTCAGATGAGTGGCACTGCTGTACCTGGCACACTCAACGTGCCAGCGGCCACCGATGTGGCAGGTCAGGGCAAGAAACTTTGCACCGATATTGAACAGTGCGTTCGTGAAGGACAGTTGGTTCAGGCTCGCAAGCTGGCCAATGCCCTGTACGAAGGCCCTTACGGCATGAAGGCTCAAGCTGGCCAGTACCTGGCTCAGATTGATGCTGCAGACATCAAGGCTTCGGTCAAGACCTCGGAACAGTACTACGACCTGGTCGTGAAGGCTGTGAACCGCAAGGAATATGACCTGGCCAAGAGCTATGCCGAGAAGATTGATCGCAAGCTTCTCGACCAGGCAAAAGCCAAGCATCTCAATGAGTTGCTCTCAGCACCTGCTGTCCAGAACGAGAAGAGCCTGATCCAGATGGCGAGTGTCAACACGCCTCAGGATGGCAGCAAGACCGCCAGCCCCATGCTCGATGAACTTCGCAAGAAGCACGAAGTCGAGTCACAGCGGCTGAACGAGCTGAAGAATGCCAGCCTGGCCAAGGCTACCAAGCTCTCGCAGCAAGGTAACTTTGAGGCTGCTCTCACTGAACTGAAGGCCACTCTCGAAACAGTCAAGAAGGCTGATGTCGATGTCCCCAACGTGACAGCGATGACTCGCCAGCTCGAGACCAAGATCAAGAACTACGAACGGGTCAACGAACAGGTTGCTTTCGAACGTGAAGCACGTGAAAAGCTCGAATCGAAGCAGAATGCCAAGCTCCGCAAGGTGGCAGACGAAGAGAATCGTCGCACCCAGGTGGCTGCTTTGATGACCGAGTACACGAAGTTCATGAAGGAAGGCAAGTTCGCTGAAGCAGAAGCCCGTGCTGAACGAGCTCACGTCATCGATCCGGATAATCCCGCTATCGATGCTGCCCGTCAGCAGGCTAAGATGCAGTACAACCTCTCCAATGAAGAGAATGCTGTTCGTACTGGTCGCGATCAGTGGACGATCACCATGACGGATATTGGTGCCAAGTCCGTTGTCAGCGATGACAAGCCTGTGGACTACAAGTCAGACTTCAAGGCCAAGGGCGCTGAACGCATCCGCAAGGTAGTGGAACGCATGAATCGCGACAAACGCGATGAACTGCCTAACAGCAGCAAGCTTACCACGACCATCAGTGTAGACTTCCGCAATCGTCCTCTGGATGAGGTGGTCTCTGAACTGCGAACGCTGAGCGGCGGCCTGAACATCATCGTGGAGCACCCTGCTCTTCAGTATGCCGGTATCGACGGCAACATGCCTATCACTCTGACACTCAACAACGTCACGGTGAAGACGGTCATCAATGCTGTTCTGAACCAGGCTCAACTGACTTACTATGTCAAGGAAGGCATCATTTATGTGACCACCAAGGAAGCTCGAGCCAGCTACAAGCAGACTCGCACTTATGGTGTTCACGACCTGATCGTGCCTCGCGACGACATGGCTAATCTGCCTAACATGAACCGCGATTCAGCTGTTCCAGTCTCGATCAACGATGCAACTAACGCTGGGCGGGAAGGATATAATCCTCCTTCCGGTAACATGCAGTGGCAGACTCGTCGTACCGGTCAAACGCTGGAAAAGCAGTTGATTCAGATGATCACCAGCACCATTGCACCTGAAACCTGGAAGGGTTCAGCAGCAGGCGGCACTGGTACCATCGAATACTACCCGATGGGTATGACGCTGATCGTCTCCCAGTCTTCTGACATCCAGGAACAGATCGAAGAGCTGATCAAACGGCTCCGCGAGCTCCAGGAAGTCCAGATCACGGTCGAAGTGCGAATCCTCACTCTGACGGATGACTTCTTCGAACGCATGGGAGTTGACTTCAACGTCTCTATCCCAGACAAGCAGACTGACTTTGACCGCCAGGTGACCTCAGGCAATTTCGCTCCGAACGGTTTGCTCAACTATCCTGACCACACCAAGGGCGTGATTGTTGGTCTGACCCCTGCTGGCAACTTCACCAACAATCTGAACATCCCCGTATCGAACGATAGCTTCCGTGCTGCACGACTGCCTACCGGCTTCGCTGGCATCGGTGCTCCTGGAAACGCGGGTGGCTTGGATGTCGGTGTTGCGTTCCTCAGCAGCATCCAGGTCTTCCTGGTGATGGAAGCAGTGCAGGGTGATATTCGTAACAGCACACTGCAAGCTCCGAAGATCACCATGTTCAACGGACAAGCTGCTTCGATCTCGTCCACGACCACGGAACTGTTCGTGACCTCAGTGACGGCGACACCTAACTTCTTCACTGGTATCCCAGTCTTCACACCTAACCAGGTACCATTCCCATCCGGTACCACGTTGACGGTGCAGGCTGTGGTCACCAATGATCGTCGGTACGTCCAACTGACGTTGTCACCATTCATCACCACAGTGACAGATCGTTCACGCTCCTTTACCGCAGTGGCAGGTATCACGGTACAACAGCCTGTTACCTCGACCATCACACTGGCTACCACCGTCATGGTGCCGGATGGTGGTACCATTCTGGTGGGTGGTCTGAAGCAGATGAATGAACAACGCCGTGAGTTCGGCCCACCAATCCTGAGCAAGATTCCTTATGTCAACCGTCTCTTCCGCAATCAGTCGTATGGCAAGTCTGCCACCTCGCTGATGTTCATGGTGACGCCACGCATCATCATCAACGAAGAAGAAGAAGAGAAGCTTGGAAGCACCTTCAGCTTCTAAGTTGACGTGAGTTGGAATAAAACCAGCAGGCGACCTGAAAGGGTCGCCTGCTTTTTTGTTATCACCCATATGATGTCCATATCTATCAACACAAAGCCTGAGCGAGCTACAGCCTCGCAACATGAATACACCATTAGCCAAGCTGATCGAACTAGCCTGCATCTGGGAGTCCACGATCCCGAAGCCTGGCAACGTCCATCCACATGCATCATTTGCTGACTTAACCTACGATGATTTTGTTAGAAGTGCCGATGCCATTGCTCCTGTTCTTGGCACCTCCAAACCACGCCGGGTAGGCGAACTCGTGTTGCGGGCAGCGCAAGCAACACACCATGCAGTAGGGAAGAACACCAACTTGGGTATTATTCTTATCCTGGCACCGCTGGCAGTGGCATACCAGCAGGACCAACCAGTCGATGTTATACTGGAGCAGCTGGGAGTGCAGGATGCTGTCGATGCCTATCACGCTATTCGTCTGATGCAACCCGGGGGCATGGGAAAAGTCACCGAGCAGGATGTTGCAGAACAGCCAACCCTGACACTGCTCGAAGCTATGCGACTGGCCGAGGGTCGCGACCTCATCGCTCGGCAGTATTCCAAGAACTACCACGACGTGTACCAGTTACTTTTGCCGCAGCTTAAGACCATGTATCAACATTACTGGCCTCAAATCGAACATCAGGCTGCACTGCAGTTGGCGGTGCAATGTACTTTCCTTGTTGGCATTGCCACTTTGGGAGAGACGTTGATTCGCCGCAAGTGTGGCACTGCTGTTGAGCACGAAGCCCAGGCCAAGGCACAGCAGATTCTTGAAGCAGGCTGGCCCAGGACCGAGGAAGGACAAGAACTCTTCAAACAGTTCGATGCCTGGCTCCGTGCGGATGGTCATCGCCGCAATCCTGGCACGATGGCTGATCTGATCGCAGGTACACTCTTCCTGGCCTACCAACATGGTGCAATACCAGCGATAGCTCCCTAAGATAATGGCTCTCACCATCGACCGAGAATGCACCATGCCTGCCAACTACACCGTTCGTGTCACCAAAGATCACCTTGTTTTCTGTTCAGGCCACTTCATCACATATGACGGAAAGCAATGTGAACGTCTGCATGGACACAATTATCGCGTGGCTGTCGAAGTCAGCAGCCCGCTGGATGACAATTATTATGTTTTCGATTTCATCGCCCTGAAGAAGATCACGATGGCCATCTGCGACGAACTCGATCACCGCATGATGCTTCCCACCAGAAATCCGCACATCATGGTCACCACGGAAGGCCACCAGGTAAATGTCACGTTTGAAGGCAAGTACTGGAGTTTTCCGCTGGAGGATTGCATTCTGCTTCCCCTCGAAAATACCACTGCAGAACTGCTTGCCAAATACATCGCAGATCGAATCAAACCTACACTGGCTCACGAATACCACTATTCACCTTCAACGTTAACCGTCGAAGTAGAAGAGAGTTTCGGCCAGAGTGCCAGATACACCGAAGCACATTGATCTGTCGAGGAGAATGTAGTGCTCATAGCGAGTCTTGCAACGCAATCGATGGTTGCGACGGTGCTATTGCAATTGATCTTGATCATCGTGGCGGCACGGCTCTGTGGACGAATTGCTCGCTGGATGCGTCAACCGGTCGTCGTTGGTGAGATCATTGGTGGACTGCTACTGGGCCCCACGTTGTTTCAACCGCTCTTTCCTGATCTCTTTGCCATCATCTTTCAACCTGAAGTTAAACCAGCTTTCATCGTGATGAAAGAAATGGGGCTGATGTTCCTTCTTTTCATCATTGGCATGGAGTTTGATTATTCGCATTTAAGGCACCTGGGCAAATCTGCAGTGCTCATTTCACTGGTCGGCATTTGTCTTCCATTCGCCTTCGGTGCCAGCCTGGCACCACTCCTTCATGCTCGGCTTGACATGCAGACGCCACTCTGGGGTCTTGTTCTTTTCCTGGGTTGTGCACTTTCCATCACAGCGTTGCCTATCCTGGGTCGCATCATGATGGAACTGGGCATCACCAAAACACGGCTTGGTGCCGTTACCATTTCTGCCGCTGCTGTTGATGACGCTGCAGCGTGGATCATCCTGGCGACGATCGTTGGAGCGGTCCAATCGAAATTTCAAGTGATGCAGACTCTGCTGATGATAGCTTCGACACTCGGCTTTCTGGCTATCATGCTTTTCGTGATCAGACCAGTTCTCTGGAGGTGGCTGGATCGGCACTTGGCAGACAAACAGCAACTTGATGCGTTAGGCTTTACTGTCATTCTGACCTTGTTGTTCCTGGCGGGGTGGATTACATCGAAGATTGGTATTTTTGCCAGTTTCGGGGCATTTGTT
>CAYPJB010000002.1:14377-39270 GCA_964410845.1 uncultured Bacteroidales bacterium
GGCGGGGTGGATTACATCGAAGATTGGTATTTTTGCCAGTTTCGGGGCATTTGTTTTCGGTACCATACTGTCCGGGCATGACAGACTACATCATGCACTTGGCGATTCCTTTCGCAACTTCATCTCAGCATTCTTTCTACCAATCTTTTTCACATACACCGGCCTACAGACCGATGTCGGTCAACTGCAATCCCTGGAACAGGTCGCACTACTTGCCCTTGTGGTGCTGGCTGCCATCGTCGGGAAGTTCGTAGGATGCGGTATGGTTGCCCGCTGGAGCGGCTTCACCTGGAAAGAGGCAGGTATCATCGGTGCCATGATGAATACTCGAGCATTAATGGCGCTGATCGTCATCAATGTCGGCCTCGACAACGGCATCCTCAATCCCACACTTTTCACCATGCTGGTATTAATGGCCATCATCACAACGATCATGACAACACCTTTCCTTCACTTACTCTATCATGGCACTGAACTGGAAGAGCCTATTCAACAGTCAGGGTTCTTTTGTAAGTCGCAATAGTTTCCATTTATCATCAGCGAGGACAACATGCCCAAGCACATACTCAGCGTAGGTAACTGCTCCTACGATTTCAGCACACTTACCCAGGCCCTCCAGGAGAAGTTCGAAGTAACACTACAGAACGTTGACACCGCACACGAGGCTGAAAAGGCTATCGCCAATCATCAGTTTGATCTTATCCTGGTGAATCGTCTCTTTGACATCAATCAGGATTCAGGCATTGCACTGATCAAGAAACTGAAAGACCAGAAGCTTTCAACACCTATGATGCTGATCAGCAACTTCCCCGAATCGCAGACAGAGGCTGTTAGTGTCGGTGCCGTACCAGGCTTCGGGAAAAAGGCCGTTGGCACGCCTGAGATGCTGAAACTGGTAGGTAAGTATCTATCGAAGTAGCGGCGATTTCGGAAAAATTGCCGGGAGAGGTGTTGTAATTTAGTTATACGAAGTCTATACTCTTCGTATTACGTCATTTTACGAGTACCTCTCATGATTTACTCCACGCATTCACATCGAGACCGAACGGCATTCACCCTGATAGAGCTTCTGGTGGTTATTGCCATCATCGCTTTACTGATGGCGTTGTTGCTGCCAGCCATTCAGAAGGTTCGTGAGGCAGCGAACAAGATGCTTTGTGCAAGCAATCTCCGCCAGATCGGAGTCGCGGCACACAACTACCACAACGACTATAACAAGCTCCCGCCAGGGTACTATGGCCCAGTAGCTGCCAATGGTGGTACCAATGTTTCTCCCGATGCCGTTCCGGAACGTGGCCCCTGGATTGGGTGCATGACAGTCTTGTTGCCTTACATGGAACAGGATAATCTCTTCAAACAACTCAATGGCACCCAACAGACTTACCCTACACTCGGCCCTGTACCACCAACTGGTACGCCACTCTCGTTGAACTTAAAGACAGAACAGTACGGCTGGTGGACAGCATTGAACAATATTCAACCCAATACGGGACAGGTTCGTCTGAAAGCATTGAAGTGCCCCTCCGATTCAGTGGACGACCCAACCACAGAGGGGCTTGTGATGACAACACATGTCGCGAATGGCTTTGTGGCAGGCCTGCATCCCGAAGACATGGGCGATCCAGCGTTTGCTGATGCATTAGGACGTACGAATTATACTGGCGTCGCAGGTGCAGCTGGCAATGGTGAAATCACGAACTACTACAGCCGTTGGGAAGGGATCATGTGCAATCGATCCACCCTGACGCTCGGTCAACTTACCACCCAGGATGGCACTAGTAACACCCTGATGTTTGGTGAAGGCCTGGGCGGCAATGGTGTTGGTGCACGTGTCCATTCCTGGTCCTGGATGGGCGTTGGCACCATGGGAACTGGCTATGGATTAGGCCGTGGTAATATCCCCTGTGATGACGATGATCCTCCTGCCCTGGGTGATGTTCCTCCTGCAGGCCAGGATGGCGCTCACTGGTTCCGTTTCAGCAGTCGACATGCAGCAGGTGTTCAGTTCTGCTTTGGCGATGGCTCCGTTCGCACAGTCAAGTTTGGCAGCACGACAACACCGACTCTCAGCTTGACTAGTGATTGGGCTATACTGCAGCAGTTATCAGGTAGAAAAGATGGCCTCAACAACGATGCAAGCTCTATTCTGGACTAAATAACCAATGCTCAAACGAAGCATCGTACTGTTCATGATGATTTGCCTCGGTTGCGGAAGTCAAAACGCTGCAACCGATGGCAAAGTCGTCATCACGTCTACCAAGGGATTCGCCAAGACGAAGGCAAGCAAATCACCACCAGCCCACGCACCCAAGCAATAAGTTGTATCGAACTTACAACCCTTAACGTCTATATCCAGGATATTTTTACATTCCACCAATGGTGCGAACCCAGGACCAGTGTGTAAGGTAGAGTAGTGCATGCACGCTCCATCAACAATTACCCTCGCCATGCCTGAACTGGCAGATTTTCTACAGGATCTCGAGCGAACTCGGCTGTTGACGCCTGAGGAGATGTCGCATTATCGGAAAAGTACCCATCTCACACCCCCCGTTACTGCTGAAGAGCTAGCGAGTGAACTGGTCAGGCATGGGAAACTCAGTCGCTATCAGGCTGAAACGCTTCTGACGGGCAGGTGCAAAGGCCTGATGATGGGCAATCTGGAATTGCTCGCTCCATTAGGCAAAGGGGGAATGGCTCACGTCTTTCTTGCGAATGATCGAAACACCAACGAACTGCTAGCCATCAAGCTGTTACCACCCAATAAGGCTGAAAAGGCCCCTCAGATGGTGGATCGTTTCCATCGGGAAGCGCTGGTGGGCAAACGGCTCGATCATCCTGGCATCACCAAGGTGCTTTTTCTGCGCTATATCAAGGGTGTTTTGTGCCTGGCTCTGGAGTATGTACCCGGCATTGATATCTATCGTCATGTCCGGTTGCACGGGGTCATGGAACTGGGGCCAGCAGCGCGCCTGATGGCAGATCTGGCAATTGCACTCGATCACGCGCATCGACATGGCATCGTGCATGCTGATTTGAAACCTGCCAATGTCATGCTCCTGCCTCGCGAAGTCAGACATCTCTCACGTGGTACACGTTGCAAAATTCTGGATTTCGGCCTGGCTATCGACCTGGCTCGTCCGCCCGAACGCGCCAGCCTGAGCGGTAAAGGAAATATTGCAGGCACCCTGGCCTACATGGCTCCTGAACAGACCTATCCAGACAAGCTGCCAGTCCCCGCGTCAGACATTTATTCGTTAGGATGTACGTTTTTCTACACTTTGACTGGCAGACCTCCCTTTCAATTTGAACCGGGAAGCACTGTAAAAGAGAAGTTGAACATTGTCAGGAACGCACCCGCGCCTGAAATTCTGGATTTTCTGCCTACCGCTCCAGTGGAGCTGGCCATGTTCATGAATCAGTTGCTCGCCAAGGATCCTTTGCAGCGTCCAGCCACGGCTCAGCAGGTTGCCAATGCGATGCGTCAACTCGCAACTAATAGATAGGGCATCGCCTATTGAACAATGATATCCGTATGGCTGGCGATTTTGCCTACAGAGCTGCTATAATTGCCTGAGTTGTTATTTGCTTCCATCCACGGTATCCCTGCCATGTTGACCTGGCTTGCAGTGCTTGTACTGTGTCAGCCTGATTCCTCTCTCGATAAACAGCCCGGGTTGATCCAGCGTACGTTTATTTATGAGAAGGCACCCTATCCGCAGTGCCACGCTTCTACCATCGTCGAAACACCTGCAGGACTGGTTGCTGCCTGGTTTGGTGGCACTGAAGAGAAGCATCGTGATGTAGGCATCTGGGTTTCTCACCTGAAGAATGGCAAATGGACTGAAGCAAAAGAAGTCGCTAATGGTGTAGTGTCGTCCTCTAGGCGGTATCCAACATGGAACCCAGTGCTGCACCAACTGCAAGATGGGCCATTGCTGCTCTTTTATAAGGTCGGGCCAAGTCCATCCACATGGTGGGGAGAAGTCAAACGATCCAGCGATAACGGCCACACCTGGTCTGTGGCTGAGAAATTACCGACTGATATTCTCGGTCCAATCAAGAATAAAGCTATCACCCTGAAGGATGGCACCATTCTTTCGGGCAGCAGCACGGAACATCAGGGTTGGCGGGTTCACTTCGAACGCAGTACCGATGGTGGAAAAACCTGGAAAAGCACCGGGCCGATTCACGATGGCAAGGAGGTAGGTGCCATTCAACCCACCATATTGATACATGGAAATGGCAAGTTGCAAGCGCTCAATCGAACTCGGGGCAAAGGTAAAATCTATGAAACCTGGTCGAACGATGATGGCCTGACCTGGTCCAAGCTGAAACCAACGTCGCTGCCTAATCCTGGGTCAGGCATTGATGCTGTTACCCTGAAAGACGGGCGACATCTGTTGGTCTACAATCACGTGAATAAAGCCGGCATTGCCACCAGTGCCCGCTCTCCTCTTAACGTTGCGATTTCGAAAGATGGAATGGAATGGGAAGCTGCCCTGGTACTGGAGAACGAAAAAGGGGAATACAGTTACCCTGCTGTCATTCAGAGTAAGGATGGCAAAGTTCACATCACTTACACGTGGAATCGCAAGAAGATTCGTTATGTCGAAGTGGATGTAAGCAAACTCGTACTCAGTCCACTGCCAAAGTAACATCAGGGCGATGCAGGACGGCGTTGCAAGCCTTCCTTATTGCGGACATCCAGTACATGCCCGGGCGGAGCTTCCAGATTGCCAAACCGTTCATGATAAACACGCAAGCGGGACAGCTTCTCGGAAATACTCGGTTCGTCGCTAGTCGATCCTTTTAGCGATTGCCAGATGATGTACGTCCCTGATTGAGTTCTGAATCGCAGCTCAACGACATCGAGTGAAGGATCACGATACAGTTGAATAGAGGTAATTTTCCATATCGATAGTTCGCTTTTCATTTGATCGGCGAGTTCAACAGCTTGCAGAAGCCAGGGGGTAGACTCAGTATTGCGGTCATTCCAGCCAATGAGACTCACAAGCCCGATCGATTGTTGCGGATAAAGTGGCAACAGCACTTTACCCTGGCGATCCACCAGGTGTACTTGAGCTCCTTTTTCGATCTTGGCAACCGGTCTTCTGAATGTCAAATCGACTTGCCATTTCGCTATGCCTGTCAGCCCGACCCTTTCCACTTTTTCAACCCAGTCATGCTGCTGAAACGCCTTGTAGAGTTTGCTGAACAACTCGGGTTCATTGAGATCGAGAGGATCAGCAAAACGACCGATGGCGCGAACTTCGCGTAGAAAATCCGAGGCAGGCATGGGAGGAGGAGTCGAGAGCGTAACAGAATCCCACCGTAGTCGAACGGGCTGCCGTTCATTAACGAGCAGGACAATCAACAACAAAACGGGTAGAAGCACACAAGCGAGGTAAGCCAGCCGCTTTCCCCACTCAGCAGGGGTGCTTTCAGGGGATAGAGTGACTAGCCGGGCCATCCTGGTTTCCTAGCTACCAACATGCAGTAAATGAGCACATGCACTACACGGGTCTGTTACCAGACCACCAGGCTTGGCTGCAAGGTCTCCCCTAATCGCTCTTCCACCTGGATTTGCACTTTCTCCATGAGTTGCAGCACATCATTCGATGATGCTTTATCGTGGACGACGACATAATTGGAATCGCGTTCACTTAGCGATGCGCCACCAACCTTATTCAATTGAGCACTGGCTTTGACAATCAGTTGACTGGCAGTGCCACCAGGCGGATCACGAAACAATCGTGCCGCTCTTTCCAGCGTTAGTGGTGCGTGGTTCCGGGTATGAATCCAGTTCTTTCGAAGCCGCTTGACGATGGCTTCAGCATCATCTGGCTGCAATGCGAATTCAGCACCAAGAATGATCACACCTTCTGGTGTAGCAAGAAGCTGGTCAATAGGCAGTTCGTCACGATTGTGCCAGCTCACTTTCCCTGTCGCACCGAGTAGTTCGACTCGGTTCACAAACTGACTGAGAGGCCCTGTTTTCACCTTCAGATCATTCTTCAAGGCGCCACCAACCGTGCCAGGCAAGCTGACCAGACTTTCTAATCCACCCAATTGATGCCGGGCTGCAGTGGATACCAGATTACCAAGCGTCGTTCCAGTTCTGGCGAGAACGAGATTGTCTTTGACTGTGACTGCCTGAAAGCCAGGTGCAGAGAACTGAATTACAATGCCCGGAAAGCCCGCATCCTGCACCAGGATGTTACTGCCACTTCCCAGGTAGCGAATATCCACCTTGTGCTTGATAGCCGCTTGGACAATGGCAGACAACGTGGCTGCATCAGGTGGGCGAACCAGTGCTCCGGCCTTCCCCCCAATTTGCAACGAGGTAAGTGATGCCATCGGTGCGTTCAAGGTGACGCACTCTGACCAGGTATCGAGAAATGCCAACGAGGCCATGATGTTCCTTGCCTAGACTGATACTTTCAGCCTACGGCAGAGCACTGCGAGAAGCAAGCGTGCTCGCAAGCATGTCTTTGAATGACTTTCACTTGCTTCGACGGCAAAAGATATCTTTGCCTTGACAGTCTCTTGCGTTCTCCCCTAATGCTCGTGATACCGCTATCATGTCCATTCATGGAACCACCAATCCGAGACCAGGCATGCTTGCTCAACGTGTCAGTTACTTTTCGGAATCAGTCATTCGCGAAACCTCCCGCCTGGCTGCTCGCTTTAATGCCATCAACCTCGGTCAGGGCATGCCCGACTTCGAGACATCCCAGGAACTGAAAGACGCTGCCTGCAGGGCTATTCAGGATGGTTACAACCAGTACGCCGTCACCTGGGGTATTGCCCCGCTCCGCCAAGCCATTGCCGAGAAGATGCGGAAGTTCAACCACCTGCCCTGGGTCGATGCGGATGAACATATCACCGTCTGCTGCGGTGCCACCGAATGCATGATGGCTACCATGCTTGCCCTCATCAACCCAGGCGATGAAGTGGTGATCTTCCAACCCTTCTACGAAAACTATGGGCCCGATGCCCTGCTCACTGGTGCTCAGCCGAAGTGGGTGAACCTCAAACCACCACATTGGTCGTTCGACCCGGATGAACTGAAAGCTGCCTTCACCAATAAGACCAAAGCCATCATCATCAACACGCCGAACAACCCGACAGGCAAAGTCTTCACCCGGGAAGAGCTCCAGTTCATTGCTGACCTCTGCATCAAGCACAATGCCATCGCCCTTTCGGACGAGATTTACGAATACATCCAGTACACGGATCGCCCGCACATCAGCATCGCCAGCCTGCCCGGCATGGCGGAACGCACTGTCACCATCAGTGGCCTGTCGAAGACGTTCAGTGTCACCGGCTGGCGGCTGGGGTATTGCGTATCCCCATCGTCAGTGACCAGTGGTATCCGCAAAGCTCACGACTTCCTGACCGTCGGTGCTCCCCATCCCCTGCAAGTGGCAGGAGCCGTCGCCATGGGGTTCGGCGATGCGTACTATCAGAAGTTGCGGGCAGACTACCAGCGGCGCCGCGAACTCTTCCTGCCCTACTTGAAAGAGGCAGGCTTCGAGTTCGATGTTCCTGAGGGTGCCTACTATGTGATGACCGACATCAAGCCTTTCGGAGGAACCAATGATGTCGAGTTCGTCCGCCAGATGATCGAGACGGTTGGGGTCGCCGGGGTGCCGGGGAGTAGCTTCTACAACCCGAAGGAATTGGGGCGAACCAAGGTTCGGTTCATGTTCGCGAAGAAGGATGAAACCCTCCATGCAGCAGGTGAGCGGTTGTTGAAGTTGAAGAAGCGATAATGGCTTGGTCTTCTCAGCGTTCTCTGCGATACATCCTCTGTGACCTCTGCGTTTCGTCTTTATTAACGCCGAGGCCGCAGAGAACAGTAAACACGCAGAGTTCGCAGACGAAGATCGAAAGTTCCCCGTCTCTGTCAGGATAAACCTTGTCTTCTGAATCGGCGTGGTATAATACCGAAGCAGTTCACAAATCTGCCAAAGCCGCGATGCGGTAAGGCAGGAGGGGACCCACGCAATGGGGCGTTGTGAACCTGGTCAGGCCGGAAGGAGCAGCCATAAGCATTTGCTCTTTGTGCGTTGGATCAGCCTCTCCTGTCTTACCCTGTCGCGGCTGTTTTCGTTGTTGAGTAATCCTACAGTCATCCGCTAGCTCTCTGCTACACTATCCCCATGACCACCTTGCGGATAGGCATCGTTGGGGCGGGGGTTGCAGGCACTGCCGCTGCATTGTTGTTGGCCAAACAAAGACATAACGTTACACTTCTCGAACGAGCACCACTTCTTGGCCCCGTTGGTGCTGGAGTCCTGCTGCAACCACTAGGCCAACTCGTCCTTCAGCAGATGGGACTGCTTGAACCGGTCATCGCCCATGCGGAACCTATCCACGAGCTGCATGTCGATCTGAAGCGTGGCAGAACATTGATGCGTCTACCTTTCCGTGCAGCAGGTATCCCGCAGCCAGCCTACGGCATCCATCGGGGCGACCTCTTCACCACGCTCTACCAGGCTGTACAGCAGGCAGGCGTCACGGTCTACACTGATACTTGCATTGACGGTGTTCTACAATCATCCAACACAGTTACACTCACCAGCAATCAAACACAGTTTGGCCCATTTGATCTGGTCATCGGGGCTGATGGCAACCGTTCCACGATCCGTTCTCTGCTTACTATCAAGAAGCGGGAAACCCACTACGCCCACGGAGCCCTCTGGTACATCGGCGAACTGCATGCCATCGAAAAGAAACTCTACCAGGTGGTTCATGGCTCCAGTCATCTGATGGGGATGCTGCCCATGGGCCAAGGCCGATGCAGTTTCTTCTGGGGACTGACCGAACAGCACTACCAACGCTGGCAAGAGAAAGGCCTTGCTGCCTGGAAGCAGGCGATGGTGGATCATTGCCATACCTGCGAAAGGCTGCTGGCCCCGATCAACGACTGGAACGACTTGCGATTCACCACCTGGAAGCATGTTCGACTGAAGCAACACCACCAGGGACGAGTGGTGCTGATCGGTGATGCAGCCCATGCCATGAGCCCACATCTGGGCCAAGGAGTGAACCTGGGACTACTCGATGCCTGGAAGCTGGTACAGTGTCTGAACCATACTTGCATCGAATCATCACTCAGACAATATCAGCAACAGCGTCGTGAGCATCTGCAATACTACGGTGCCATCACCTACGCCCTGACGCCATTCTTTCAGTCAGACTATCCCCTCTTTGGCTGGCTCCGCAATCTCGGGCTACCCATACTCTCCCGACTACCAATGATTCGGCAACAGATGGCACTGACGATGGCAGGCCTCAAGGCTGGCTTCCTGCGTGGGAAGTTGACTATTTGAAAGAGCCTGCGCTCATCAGGGGCGGAGCAAGCCTACGAATTTAGTCGATCCAGTGCCTGGCTTACTTCATATTTCTGCGGATGGTCGAACATATTCGCACTCAGGTAGTGTTTCTTCGCCTTCGCCTTGTCACCCAAAGCCTCAGCGGCCTGACCCATCTTGTAGTAGGTTTCAGCTCCGCTCTTGGTGGATTGGCTGTAGTGCTGATAGCATTCCATGGCTTCAGCATACCGCTGTTCCTGCAGGTAGTGATCACCCAGAATACGGCAGGCGAGATACCATTGATCCAGGTCTTCTCCGGAAGGCTTCTGTGCTTCACCTAGCTGGTAGGCATACTCCAATGCCTTCACACCATTATGCGGCTGATTCAATCGCAGGAATACTCGACCGATGAGAACCCAGCCGGCTACCCGTTCCGGGGCAGCGACCGTGAGCAGTTCCGCCAGGTGCCTGGCCCATTCGAGCTGCTCCACGCCAGCCTGCTTGTTTTCGAGCAACTCCTTGGGCTTCTTCGTCAGGTAATTTAGATCGATCAGCTTACTGAGCTTTTCGTGATGATCTGTAATATCCTGGGGAGTCAGGCTGACGTAGACCCGTTCCTTGCGTTCCTGGAACGATTTGTTCTTGCCATCGTACATGATGCACTGTTCATTGAAGTGCATCGTGTGGACGATATCCCCTTTTTTCTCGTAGAGGTCAGCCAGCATCCGCAAGGTATCCAGGCCACTCTCGGTGGCTTCCGTGGTCAGCAGCAGATTCTCAATCGCAGCATCAGGCGACTGTCTATCAGCCATCGCTTCCAGGTATGCTGCTTCACCGAGGGACTTCACCGTGGCGAAGAAGGCTGCTTTGCTTTCACTGCTGACTTCCTTCAAGCCGATGAGTTTCGTCCAGGCTTTCACTTCATTCATTGCCTGTTTCGCCAGTGCGTGGTTGCCATGCTGTGCAGCTGCATCGGCAGCAATCTTCCAGACTGCTGCTGCATGCTTGGGCTGACCACGAACTGCGATAGCAAGCAATTCGATGCCACGCTGATACTTGCTGGGGTCTTCAAGGAGTTCCAGCCCACGTTCGTACACAAACTTGTGATCGAAGTGCATGGCCTGCTGGGTCAGTTCAGTACCAGCTTCCCGGTTGTACTCAGCCAGGGTGACATCGGAGTACAACCTGGCTTTGAGTTCCTGGATGTCTTCGCTCTTCGGCGCCCGTTCCACCTCCGCAATGGCAACCATTCGCTGCCCATTTTGAAGTAGGGGCTCACCGACACGCTTGCGAATTTCAGGATGCTGCAACAGGGCCAGTTGCCAGGCTGGAATGATGACCTTGTCCCGATGAGATGCTTCGTCGGGGCTGAACTGGCTCGCATCCAGGAGTTGTCTCAGCGATTGAGCTGCTTTATCGAACTCACCGGCATGGGTATCCGCAACGGCCCGATAGTAGAGTACCGCGGGCCGCAGAGTGGGACGCTGATCGAGTACCAGATCCAGCAACTGCTTGGCTTCCGCGGTCTGTTCCTGCGTTACTTTGTCAGCAAAGAGCAATTGTCTTGCACGTTCCAGGCAGAGATCAAAGTCGATGAGCTGGAGCAGCCTTGGGTCGTGATGCACCTGACGCAGGTCAATCTGTCGATGGACTTTCCAGAGTTCTTGCCGGGCCGCTTTGCTCTCGGGAACATAATGTAAGGCCCTTCGGAAACTCGTTAGTGCTAAAGCTGTTGCTCCCTGTCGGGCATGCCCCATTCCATGCAGGAGGTTCTTGAAAGCCTGCATGTTCTTGAGCAGGTACTGGGTATAGCCGACATAGATCACCAGCGGTATCAGCATGGCCATCAGTTGGAAAGCAGGCCCCATCATCACCCAGAGTGCGATGCCCAGCAGCACGCAGATCAGGCCGATTTCGATCTCTGTCTCTTCGACACGACCCGAGATGGTAAGCAGATAAAAGAGGGGAATGGCCAACAGCAGATGCAGGCCGAACAGCGTTGGGTTCAACTGCAAGTCTTGTCGGTAGAGGTAAAGCACAAACAGGGCAATCACCGCAGCACCAAGTACCAGTACAGCCCAGCGACGCAATTGTTTCTGAGCGATAATGCGGATACCCACGAGAGCAACGCCCAACCCAAGCCCGATACCCCAAGCCAGCCCCAGATCGTACAGCGACCAGGTAGTTATGCTGAAGGTGATGATCAGCGAACCAGTCAGCAATCCTGCCAGCGTTCCAGCAAAGACAAGCGAAGGGTATTCCAGCAGCAGGTAGACGAAGTAACTGAGTGACAGCGATGAAGGCTTCACGCCTTGCCTGGCTGCCCGTTGTGCTGCCAGTACCAAGGCAATGACCAAGCCGAGCAGCGTGGCGCCATAGACGATGGCAGTTGCAACTGGCTGGGCTGTCCAGCCGAGGTAGCCAAGGATGCCGAGGGTGAGACCTTTGGTGAGGTATTCGAAGATCATGTGGTTATGATATGGCTCTACTGCCTGCGGTCTTGCTTGAAAGTACACAAGCCAGACAAGTTGATGTCACTATAATTTCAATACATTAATTCCCCGAGACGATTGAGAATCATGCCCACCTACCAGTACCAGTGCAGCGCCTGTAAGTATGCCTTCGAAGAACTGCAATCGATGAAGGACGAGCCACTTACCAAGTGTCCCAAGTGCAAGAAGAAGAAACTCGATCGTCTGCTGGGCACCGGGGCCGGCTTGCTCTTCAAAGGATCAGGTTTCTACATCACCGATTACCGCAGCGAATCATACAAGTCGGCTGCCAAGGCGGATACCGGCAGTTCAGGCAAGAGTGAAAGCGGTTCTAGCAGCAGTGGCGGTGATAAAGGGGGCAAGACGGGCAGTAGCAGCAAATAAGGAAGAAGAAATTGAGTGAAGATGATCCGGTAATTCAGCCGATGCTGTCTGTATCCTGCCCTACCTGCCAAAAGCGGAGGGATCTGATGGACATGTCTGATTGGCCTCAGTTTCCTTTCTGCAGCCCAAGGTGCAAGCTCATCGATCTCGGTCGGTGGCTGGGGGAGGATTACTGCCTGCCGGACACTGGCGAGCCCGACGACGACCTACCGCCAGAAGGTTCGGCAACATGAACCAGCCTCTGCCTGCCATGGATGGTGGCTGATACAACCCCCGGCATTCACCGGGGGTTCTTCTTTTGTACCTCGCTTGACCGATTCTTCACGACCGGTTATAGCCCTTCTCATGCGGAACCCACGCCGTTGGACCTGGCTGCGCTCGTGTCTTTTCTTCCTCATCGGAGGAACTGCCTCGGCGTGTCAACATCGTGAACCGTATGCTGGTTCACCTGCATTGAATCCGCAAATTACTGTTGTCGAAACTCCGCCTAAACCATTGCCCAGTGATCTGGTAGTCCAGCAGGCTCCACCTCTTCCAGCTGCAACGCAATTGGCCCAACAGGAGCAACTGCCTGCTGTGGAAACCCGGGTGCCCCTGGTTCAGCATCAGCCTGTGATGCCAAGCACAAACATCATGCCTGCCAAGTATGAGCCGAAGCGTCAGGGACTGCTGGCTGCCCTGGAATGCTATCTCGACCAACGCAATGAAGAAGCCATCGCTGCGCTGAAACACTATCCGACCGATGATCAGGACATTGCCCTCATCACCATGCCGTTGCTGGCACGGATCGATCAGGGCGAAAGCTATGCCACCATGAATGGCACGCAGAAGCTGGCCATCCTCGAATCACTGCGTAGCTTGTGCAAGCGGTTGAGTAAGTCTGCACCGCTGGTGCTGCAGCATGTCACGCTCGCCACGGATCAACCTTACCGTTATGGTGAAGTGATCCCACGTCAGAACTCCAATTTCTACGTGGACGAGCCGGTCTACGTCTATGCCGAGATTATCAACCTGCTCGATTACCCTAACGGTGAAGGCTATTACAACATCCGGCTGGATGTAACGCTGGAACTGATCAATGCTGATGGCAAAGTGGTCTGGAATGACAGCAAGCCCTTCCAGAAGGCAGGCAGCATCGGTTCCCGGAATGATTATCATGTTGCTGCCCGTTTCGCCTTGCTCAGGCAGCTTCCACCGGGGAATTATTCGGTCAGCATTACGGTACTGGATCGCGATACCAACCGTACCGCCAAGCAAAGTGTGCCACTGCAGATTCTGGAAAGCAAAGTAGCGAAGCGGTAGTTATTACTTCACCAGGCGTATCCATTGTCTAATGATGTTGGCAAACGCCTTGCTGTTGGCAGTGAATACCTTCTTCGCACCAATCGTCGCCATGCAGCGATCCTTCGCCAGCCAGCGAAGCAAATCTTCAGGATCGTCGATGCTGGGCTGGCTTTTGATATCTTTCCTGGCCTTGGCTCCCAGGTGCAGGATCAGTTGTAACGTGTCGGTGCTCCGGAGGTTCACCGTGGCAAAGTACTCTGTGGTACGAAAGCTGGGAGCATTCCACTTGATACCTTCGCTGATGCTCGGATCTACATTCAGTATTAACTGGCGAACGCTGATGATCTCACGTTTCAGTGGATGATCGAGGCGTTTCAGGAACTCTTCAACCTCGGCATCAGCCACTTTCCTGGCAGGTTTCCGTTTGCCTTGCACTTCACTCATTCGCAGTCCGATGATCTGCTTCACCAGGGCAGTTGGCAACTTTTTGCCTGGTAGAAAGCGAATGGTTCCCTTACTGGTCGAGTAGTTCTCCAACTCCTTCTTCAGTGTCACTATCACCTTCGGGCTCATCGGATAGAAGGCACAGTGCTGTGCCGACGCTCCATAGGCAACCAGTGGCTTCCCTTTCCAGCGAATGGCAGGCAGGCCGTAGCTGAAGCACTCTTCCCCATCTGGAACTGACTGAAGAAGTGTCTTTCGCAGATGTTCCAGTGAAGCACGTGGTTTGTCTTCCAACTGCTCCAGGAAAGCAGTGACAGTAACAGAAGTGTTCACACTCTTTTTCACCGTAACGGTTCTACCTTCTCTACCTGGATGAGGTTTTGCAGCTTGCCATCAATTGGAACTTGTGTGAGTGTACCCTCAATACGAACATTCTGACGTTCTAACCGGATGAGCTGGCTGCCACGTACGTAGTACGTCATCGTACCAGCACTGTTGGTGAGATAGAAGAGTGGATTGGCTCCGGTGTATTGCACCGTGCGGTTCAATTTGCCAACCGTGTTGATCTTTTGTGGTGCAGGAGCGGTTACAGGCTGCTGCGGCAATCGTTGTGGATTGACCGCTGGAGGCGGCGAGGAGACCGGTTGTTGTGGCTGCGCACTGGCTACACCTGGAGGCGGGCTGGTCGGCTGAGCCTGCACGCCGTTACCTGGATAGACCGGAATATCGAGCGGGCTGGTCGGCCTGCCCTGATTCATAGTTGTTGCTGGATTGCCTGCAACTGCTGGACTGGATGTAACAGGAATATTGGTGGGTACAGGATAAGCCGGTCTGACCACCGTGTCACGAACTGGTGCTGGCTGACTGGTGGCCACAGCAGGCTGACGAGGAAGACGAGCAGCCACTTCGCCCGGTATCCAGGGTCCACCGCTCATGATGGGATAGCCCGACTCGGCCAATCGAGACGATGCCTGTACTGGCGGTGACTGCTGCCACTCGCGGATGAATTCGAGTCTATTCTTGGCCAGGATACGGACACTGACGACATCAGATTCGAGCAGCTGCTGATAGCGCATGCGGGCATCTTCCCATACGCCATTCCGCATACCAGCCTGGTAGGCTTGCTCTGCGGCTTGCACGCGCGTCAACCATTCCGCAGGAAGCTGTTCTGTTTCGTAGGCCGATTGCTTGATAGGCTCTACAGGAGGCCAGGTAGTGTTTGGCGAACTGTTAAATGGAACCGTTGGCTGGTTCATTTGGAAAGTGTTGGAAGGTGGCGGTGTCTGCGGAACGGATTCCTGTACTCCTTCCAGATCAGCACTATGAACATAGCGGACATCCTTGCCGCTGGTGAGGATAATGCAGTAGGTTTTCGGTTTGCCGTTGATCATGATGGTCTTCTCGCCTCGCACCCACACTTGTGTGCCCTTGAGAAGTGCATTCTTCGATGTCAGGTATTGGCCATCAGCAGGTTCGCCATCAATGAGTGGTTCTACCTTTCGATTAATGGGATGGGCCTTTTCCTTGTAATTGGGTGGGGTCTTGCGATGGACCAAGCCAAAGCTGTAGACCGCTTCTGTGGGGATGAGTGCATAACAATTCTCTGGGCAGGCGATCGGGGTGAACTTCGAACCAGGTTCTGGGTAATCGAGAACCATCACGGTCTTTCCCGTTTCCAGTAATCCACACCGGTACGCTTGTTCTGTCGGGCCACTGTAGACGGCGGTCGATTGCTTGACCCGCACCGTATCTCCCGGCTTGACTGCCCCCGTCGAGTTGCCACCCATCGGCAGAATCATGTTCGACGGCGGAGGCGACTGCAGTGGTGCAGGCTTTACGACCGTGGGAGGAAGATCGAATTTAATGTCAGCAGGAAATGCCGGCGGCTGCTGGGCCATCACGCTTGATGCCACCAGCAGGACGACAATAGTAATGATGCTGCGCATGGATTATCCATCCTTTGATAACCAACCTGACTTATAGAGATTTCCTGTTTTTCCACAAGCCGAAACGAGGGGATGATACGCGGGCTCGCTCGCTGTGTGCATCTCGGGTGAAAGAGGGAACAATACGAATAACGCCCGCTTACCCTTACCCCCTCTCCCCGGCGGGGAGAAGGGAACTATTCAAGTTGTCGTGTTGTCGGGTTTCCTCCTGCGACTGCTCATGGGACGTGCTTTTTGGTAGGTTGATGGACTTTTCTTTGGGCTGATACCACCACTGTTTGCCTATCTTCACAGATCGCACCTGGGTGGTTTTCAGGGCTACACGGATGGAGCGGTCGGTGAAGCCTTCATTGCGTAGCTGGGCTTTGAGATCAGCCACGAGGATCGGTTCTGTCAGTAATTCAGGCAGTTTGGAGCATATTTCTTCCACATGCGATTCGGGACCTCGACGATTGGCATGGCCCGATATCTCCTGTTCATTGTCAGCTGTTTTGTGCCAATCAATGATTCCTTCACCATCGAAAATGAATTGGAACTGCACATTGGCAGGGCCGAACTGATTCTTGACGATCGTGAGCAACCTGCTGTTCCGCTCCTGAGGATGCCAGGTGAGACGCAGCGCAAAGCGGTTCATGGGATTGCTGAGCTGATAGAATGGAGTGTTGCGCTGGGGTTGATGGAGGATGACGATGGTATAGCCAAGACGTTCTGCCGACTCAGCCAGGTCGCGGAGGAACTGCTGTTGCTGTTCCACACTCTGCTTGAACAGTACGGGACAGATATCTTCCAGGCTGTCGATGACGACCAGTTGGGTGCCGGTAGAGCTGGCAGTGCAGTTAATCCATGCATAGAGATCCTCCGGCGCCTCATCGCCATACTCCTGAAGAACAGCTGGATCAACGACATGCACACAAGGTTGTGCGCTGGGAAAACCCTGTCGTTTCAGGTATCGGGAGTGGTACGCAGCTTCATCCGAATGAGTCAGCCAGAGGACGTATTGATCGGTAAACTCCGGATGTTGAGATCGGTAGAAACCATCCAGCAAGGCAGCCAGGCGAGCCATGATGATGGATTTGCCCACCCCCGTAGGGCCTTCGAGGAAGACGAGCTTCCCGACAGGGAGCAGTTCGGGAACGGCCCATGCGAGGGGCTTGTGCTGGACTTGATCAAGGGCATACCTGGTGAACATGATCTCTCCCTATAGTTTTTCTGTACAGTTTGTCTTGTACGTACGATTATTATTCCGAGAGCGATCGGTGTGATAGTGAACAAGGTGCATTTTTGAAGAGAATGAGAGGTTCTTGTGTCTCATGGTGTCTCATAGTGTCTCACAGAGGGGAGACAGCACTGGCCAGACTGCCTAGGCTAAGCTTGCTCCATCGATTGCAGTTCGTTGAGACACGCCATGCCCCAGTCACTTTCCCCGCACGATCTTCACGCCGCCTTGCAGAACCATGAACCGATTCATCTGCTGGATGTCCGACAGCCGGCGGAACATGCCCTGGCGGCATTGCCCGACAGTCAGTTGGTTCCTCTACACGAGTTGCCCGCGCGATTGAGCGAGATACACCCAGAACCGGGGGCCAGGCTGGTCGTCTATTGTCATCACGGGGTGCGAAGCTGGCATGCCGCCCAGTTTCTGGAGCAACAGGGGTACCCGGCTGTCTACTCGCTGGACGGGGGCATTGATGCCTGGTCGCTGGAGGTGGATGCGAGCGTGCCGCGGTATCAGTGAGGTTTGTTTAGTAACTTTGGTTGATGCCACGAGGTGCTAGAGACTTAGCTTCCTGGCTACTTCCCCATCGCCGTCCATTGCTCTTCGGCAGAACTGGCTCGCAGGTAGAGCGGTTCGACAGTCATCGTGTCGGCCCAGGTCTTCGTTTCATAGCGATGCATGGCAAGCTGCAACAGTGCATGGAGCATCGGCTGCCATTGAGCTTCCTGAACGACTATAGCACTTGCAGGGAGCAGTTTCTGCTGCACTATTAATCCCGGGCCAGAGAGGGGATAGCCAGGGGTGATGGTCGCACGCCAGCGTTCGCCGGGCATGATCTTCAATTCAGATGCCGCCTGGCAATCGCCACTGAATCGTTGCACGTACACCCGATCCTGTAGTGCATCGCCGATGACTTCCACCTGCTGATGCACTGCAAGAGTCTGCTGAGCGATCACTTCAAATGTGGGGATGCAGATCAAAGGCTTCTGCAAGCTGTACGACAGTGTCTTGGCTGTCATCATGCCGACACGCAGACCGGTATAGCTGCCGGGACCGATGCTGACGACGATGGCATCGAGATCGCCGGGTTTCCAGCCGAGCTGTTCCGAAAGTCGAGCTATTTCGGGCATTAGGTCGCGGGCATTGCGCCGACTGCGATCCAGCACTGCTTCCGTCAGCAATCGCTGCCCCGCAGCCAGGCCTACTCGCCCGAGGTTGCCACTAGTTTCAATGAGCAGCAGCTTCGGTTCACTGCTGGGCATGGCTGGTGGCCTTCGCCTGTTTGAGGTGCAGCTTGAGGAGACGATGCACGTTGAGTAACACCATGAGCAGGCACAGACCGATACCCAGGTATTGCTTCCAGGGCTCAGCACGGCCCAGGAACTGTTCGTGGTAGCCTGCCAGAATAAGGCCAGCTACCACGAGCCAGAACAGGCACAGTCCGATGTAGAGAATCTTGGTGTAGGACATGTTTAAGTGAGTCGATCCAGTGGGCCGGCACCGCAGAAGTCGGGGTTGCCGAAGGTCTTGGCTCTCAACCCAAAGCCATGGGCCAGCGAAAGCAGCAGTCGGTTGTGGGCCTGTTTCTTGTATTGCAGGGAACGGCCCATCTTGAAATCGAGTCCGTTGCCTACCATCACGAAGGGGATGTTGTCCAGCGTGTGCGAGTTGCCTTTGCCGAGTTCGTTCGTCCAGATGATGAGCGTATTATCGAGCAGGTTACCCTGCCCGCCTGGTTCCGGCGTCTCTTCCAGTCGCTTGGCGAGGTAGGCAATCTGCTCACTGAACCAGTGGTTGATTTTCGTCAGCTTCTCCTGGGCTTTCTCGTTGTTGTCCGGTTCGTGCGAGAGGTCGTGGTGGCCTTCGTTGATGCCAAGCCAGCGCATCTTGGCCTGCCCAACCGAGTTCGTGTATTGCAGCGTGGCAATGCGATTGAAGTCGGCCTGGAAGCTGTTCACGATCAGGTCGATCTGCATCTTGCTGATCTTGGGAATGTTGTCGTTCTCGCGACGGGTGCCTGGTTCGAGTTCAGGCACCGCATGGCCGACATCCTGCTGCCGGGCGGATTTCAGTTCCAGTTCCATCTCGCGAACGAAGTTGGCATGCTCATCCAGCAGGCGGCGATCCTCAGCACTGACTGCACCGCTCACTTTCTTCAAGTCAGCTTGCACATCATCGAGAATGCTCTTGAGCAGTTCGCGATCCTTCGTCTTTCCGTAGAGCTTGGCAAACATCTGATACGGATCGTCAATCGGGGCGATGGGCTTGTTGGGGCCAGCGTAGACCATGCGGGTCCAGGTGTCTGCCCGGTCGGGGACCATCACTCCGAACTCGAGGCTGCCGAAACGGGTACGGGTGGCAGCATCTTTCTGAAGCTGGCCCTTGATGGCCTGATCGATGGAAAGACCGGACGCCCAGCCGGCGGGCGTATGGGAACCACCTTGAATATTGCCCGGGAAGAGTTCGATACCAGTGAGCAGGCAGCCGATGCCACGCATGTGGTTGTCGCCATCGCCTTGCACTCGATCGCAGACACCTTTCAGAATGAGCGTCTTCTTCCTGAAGGGTTCGAGCGGCTTCAGGCTCTCTTGCAACTCAGTCAGATCGCCTTCTTTTTCAGGCCAGAATGTTTTGGGGACAATGCCATTCGGGCTGAAGATGATGATCATCCGCTGCTTGCGTGCCGCCTGGTTGGCGAAGCCCAGGCTGGGCAGGTTGAGGATAAAAGGCAACGAAGCGGCACTGAGGCCAAGCGTACGGATGAATTCGCGGCGTGTATGTGGAAGGAGCATGTGATCTCTCGGTATTCTCGTCCCCGGTTGGAAACCGGGGACGAGTCTTTTACTTCTTCGCCAGACCACCAGTCGTTCGCCCCTGCAAGGCGGCGTCGGTAGCGATCTGGACGATGAGGTTTTTCATGTTGAATCCGCTGCTGGTAAAGCTGTCCGTGAGTTCTTTTCGCTTACTGGTACTGTACGCTCGCACCGGCTGTTTCACCAGATGTTGGAAGAGCTGTTCGGCAAATGCTTCATGTACTTCCGGGCTGTTCGCGAGGAACTGCGCCATCTCACGAACACCCTTGAAGGTAACCAGTTCACCACTTCGCGTGTAGTAGGAACCGCTGGCATCTACCGTTTTACCATTGTCCTTATCCCGGTATCTTCCGACAGCATCGAAGTGCTCCATCGTGAAGCCCAGCGGATTGATGATGGTGTGACAGCTCATGCAGGCCTGCGGCTTGGTCTGCAATGAGACCCGTTCGCGGGTAGAGAGGGTAGGATGCAGATCAGCAGGCAGTGGAGTGAACGCTTCCTGAGGTGGACGCAGCGTCAGCCCCAGCACTCCACGAGCGAGGAAGACCCCGCGGTGAATCGGCGAGGTTTCGCCCACATAGGCAAAGCTCGACATCAGGTACGGATGGGTCAGCACCCCTGCCCTGTGTTCAGCGTTCAGTTTCACTTTCTTGAACGCGGGATCTTTCTGTTCCTGCCCATAGAACCTGGCCAGGCGATCATTCAGATAGACCTGATCACTGAGTAGCAGTTCCTTGAAGTTCGACTTTTCGCTCCAGACAATCTCGTTGAGGAAGAGATCGAGTGAGGTACGCAAATCGTGAATGATCTCGCTATTGAACCCGGGATAGCGTTTGGGATCCTTGGCCAGGTCAGTCACATGATTCAGTTTGAGCCAGTGCTTGAAGAACTCAGCCACCTTGGCCTTGCTCCGTTCATCACCGATCATCCGCCAGGCTTGCTGCTGCACCTGCTCACGGGTCTTCAGCTTGCCTGCAGCAGCTGCTTTCAGCAGATCGGCATCCGGCACTGAATCCCAGAGTGCAAACGAGAGACGACTGGCCACAGCAAAACTATCGTTCTGTTCACCGATCTCGCGATAGAGGAAGTTAGGCGACTTGAGTGCCAGCAGGACGACACGCTTGATGGCCAGTTCCTGGTTCTTCTGCTGTTCGAAAGGCTTCTCGATCAGTCGCGATCTTTCTTCAGCGGAGAGAGGCCGACGGTAGGCATGCTCCACGAAACTGGTACAGTAGTCGCGAATCTTTTTCTCGCGATCCTTATCCTTTTCCTTCACCCCGGCGAGCTTTTCTATGTGGTTCGCAACGAAGCTGGCAGCATCGAGAGCAGCCTCAGTCGTGGCTGCATCCCATTCCTTGGATATGGTGCTGCCTCGCTCCCACCCGTAACTGCGATCATCCGCCGGGAAGGGCGTACTGACGGCATAACTTTCGGGAAACCAGTTGGGCGTGAGATTAGTAGCAGGTATCACATGAGCCACTTCCGAGGGTGGCTTCCAGAGCAGCTTCACGAAAGCAGGCTGAGGAGGTGCTTTGAGCTTCTTCTCCTTGCTATCGTCCACGCCCTGCTTGGCTTTCGAAAACTCCAGTTTGATCGGGTACACCTTCCCTGCAATCAGATAGACACTGGCTTTATACTCAGTGTCGTTTCCTGACTTGACCCAGGCATCGATGACAGGCTTGCGGTCATCGTTCACATGCAGGCGAACGGCCTGGTTACTCTGCACAATGATGTCGTGCCAGCCGGTTTCATGGGCGAGCATGCCACCAAACCAGTGGATGTAGAATTCGTAATCTTCGATCTTGCCCGGCTCCGGGCTTTTGGTTCCGAAGTCGAAGTTGATGGTTCCATCGATGCGGTCGAAGACTTTCTTGTCGTTCCGCCAGCCCTTGGCGTTGAAGTAGTCTCCTTTGATGCCTCGCTTGTCACCGAACGAACCTTTGCCTTGCTTATGGCCGATGACATCCGCCACGGCCAGCTTGTATTGGCGAACGGTGAGACGGGAGAGATCGATACGGGCTGGGCGGTTCCGTTCCCGGGCGATCTTCGAGTAGAACGATTCGTGAATATACCTGGCTACCTGCTCCGCCTGCTCGTTCGTGAGCGATTCGGGAGCATCTTCGGGCATCGTTTTCTGTATCTGGCTGGTCAACTGCTGAACGCTCTTATCCCCTTCCAGTGGAGATTCATACTTCTTCTTGACACCTTCCCCCTGGGCACCGTGGCAGCGCAGACACTGTTTCTGATAGATCAGTGCGCCGGGGCTGAGCTTTTTGTCATCCGCATGAAGTGGAAAGACGACGCAGGCAAGAGCGACCAATACCGCTGTTGCAGTGGTTACTGACTTGTTCGGAAAGTTGACCAGCATGCGAGCTTCCAAGGCAGGGCCGGTATAGTCTTCGCAGACTACCACGGCATGGAGGCATGAACTTATATTTAGTTTGAAATGTAAAGGGTGCAGTGTCAAGGTAGAAGCTTGCGCCTATAGAATGGCTCTTGTGAGAATGGCTCCGATATTCGTTCCCTTCACCCCTGTGCGGGGCTGGGAAAACCTGTTCCCTTCTCCCCCTCGGGGAGAAGAGTTAGGGATGAGGTGCTCTTCCTGTGTTTAACCCTTTTGATAAATCGGGTTGAATGCGAGAAGATACCCCTCACCCCCTGCCCCTCTCCCCTGGGGGGAGAGGGGAGAACTAACTTGATGAACCAAGAGATTCCTGTATGGCAGATTACACTTACCGCGATCTGGCTAAGATGCTTGATCATTCGCTCCTTCAGCCCACGCTGACCGATGCTGATCTGGAGAAGGGCTGTCAACTGGCCCGGGCATACGATGTAGCGACGGTCTGCATCAAGCCCTATGCTGTGGCTGCTGCCAAAGAGTGGCTGAAGGGTTCCGATGTCGGTGTCTGCACCGTCATTGGCTTCCCCCATGGCTCGCACCTGACCAAGATCAAAGTGCTGGAAGCCCAAGCTGCGATGGCCGATGGAGCCATCGAACTCGATATGGTAGTGAACATCGGCAAGGTGAAATCAGGCGAATGGAACTACGTCAAGAAGGACATTGGCGACGTGGTCGATGCAGCCCACCGGGGCAAAGCCCTGGTGAAGGTGATCTTCGAGAACAGCATGCTCGACACCGCTCAGAAGATCAAGCTCTGCGAAATCTGTGGCGAAGTCGGTGCCGACTGGGTCAAGACTTCGACAGGCTACGGCGATGGCGGCGCTACCGATGAAGACCTGCAACTGATGCGGAAGCACTCCCCTGCCTCGGTGCAGGTGAAGGCTGCCGGTGGTGTTCGCACCTTCGAACGATTGCTGGCTGTTCGACAGATCGGCGTCACTCGCGTGGGAGCAACTGCTACGCCTGCGATCCTGAGTGATTGCCGAAAAGTATTGGGACTGGCACCGATCACGGTGTGATACCTCTCCTTACCTATGGTGGGTCTCCAGTTAATTGATACTCCACAAGGATGGTTATGAGCCGCCTCGGTCTTTCAGTCATTCATCAGTTTCAGCAGTTCTTCGGTACGAAAGCGAAACGTCGCTTCTCGAAGGCAGCACTGCAGATCAACGCCATCCGCCAATGGGAAGAAACCTATCAGAAGCTGAGCGATGCAGAGGTCAAGTCAACCAGCATGAAGCTGCGTGGGCGTGCTCGCGGAGGTGAGAGCCTGGACAAGCTGCTCCCCGAAGCATTTGCCCTGGCCTGCATTGCTGCCAAACGCACCGTCAACATGCGACCTTATGACGTGCAACTCGCGGGTGGCATCGTCATGCACTACGGGGCACTCGCTGAACTTGCCACGGGTGAAGGCAAAACGCTTACTGCCTCGCTGCCTACCTATTTGAATGCACTCACTGGCAAAGGCGTACATGTGGCTACGGTGAATGATTACCTGGCCAAGCGTGATTACGAACTCAATTACCCCATCTTCGAAATGCTCGGCGTGACCGGCGGCGTTCTGCAGATGAAGATGCCCGACGACAAACGCTACGCTGCCTACCGTCAGGACATCACCTACGGCATGGCCAGCGAGTTCGGCTTCGACTTCCTCCGGGATCGCCTCAAGGTGCGTGGGCAGAGCAACGTGGGCGGCGTACCGTTCTACCGTGCCTGGGATACCGACGGAGGTAACGAAGAATTACAACGGCAGATCGATTCCAACACCCAGCGCGACTTCTACTACGCCATCGTCGATGAAGCGGACAGCATTCTCATCGACGAAGCACGTACACCACTCATCATCAGCACCTCCAGCCGCCCTGCCAGCCATGAAGAAAGTGTCGTCTATTACTGGGCCGATAAGATTGCGAAATCTGTTCGATATGAAGAGCACTTCACCTTCGATATGAAGAAGCAGAAGATTGAGCTGACCGAAGCAGGCAGGCACCTGTGCCGATACAGCAACCCACCGACTGGTGAACATGCCCAGGCGATGGACAAACTCTTCGAAGCAGTGGAGAAGGCCATCTTCGCCCATGTCCGCTATCGCAAGGATCAGCATTACATGATCCACGAGAGCAAGATCGTCATCATCGACGAATACACGGGTCGTCGCATGCCGGATCGCCATTGGCGTGAGGGATTGCACCAGGCAGTGGAAGCAAAGGAAGGCGTGCAGGTTACGATGCCGAGCGATCACGCTGCCCAGGTGACGTTCCAGGCGTACTACAAGCTCTACAAGAAACTCGGTGGAATGACGGGAACGGCACATCCCAATGAACGCGAGTTTGCCCGCGTGTACAAACTGCCGGTAGTGGCCATTCCCACCAATCGACCGATGATTCGTCAGCAGTTGCCGGACAAGGTCTTCCCCACCGAGGAAGCCAAGTTTGATGCAGTTGCCCAGGATGTGAAACAAATTATTGCCCAGGGGCGGGCGGTGCTGATCGGCACACGATCCGTTGAGAAATCGGAACGGCTGAGCGAGAAGCTGAAAGCGATAGACGTGAAGCACGAGATCATCAATGCCCGCCAGCACGAGACGGAAGCG
>CAYPJB010000003.1:0-34568 GCA_964410845.1 uncultured Bacteroidales bacterium
CCGCCTGCATGTCGTCCGTTTTCGCTTGAAGCCACTCCGTGAACGCCAGGAAGACATCGCCACGCTGGCCCAGGGAATGACCCAACGCTATGCATTCAAATTCACCAAGACTATTGAACAGGTGACTCCCGAATGCCTGTCTGCCCTGCAATCGTACAGTTGGCCGGGCAATGTTCGTGAACTGGAAAACGTGATCCAGGCCTCGGTGCTGCGAACGCAAACTTCAGAGTTGGACCGCCAACATCTGCCAGACCACGTTCAGCAAGGTGTGCCAAACCGTGTGCTGGTGACGATGCCAACGAGTCTGGTCGATCAACGCGATCAGGCAGAATACCAATCGATTGTGATTGCCCTCGAAGAGCATGACTACGAACGCACCGCAACTGCCCGCAAGCTCGGTATCAGCCGGGTAACGCTGTACAAGAAGATGAAAAAACACGGCCTCCTCGAACCCAAGCAGTTGACACTAAAACTGCGGACAGCCTGATAACCACCGGCGAGTCGCCGGTGGAATCTCGCGCGATGGCTGGAAACCCAGACTGAACTATGCAGACGGAAGCAGTTTCTCCCCAAACACCATCCTGTGCCCGTCTGGTGTGACTATGGCAAACTCCCGCATCCCCCACGGCTTGTCCGCCAGTGGATGCCAGATTTCGACACCATTTGTGATGCATTCGCGGTAGAGAACGGAGGCATCTCGGACATGTAGATATGCGAACCACGAATGGTCCTGCACCTGGGACATCGGGATCGCTTCGGGGCAGTGGCCGAGTCGCAACTTGCAAGCGCCGCGGCTCAGGAATGCCCACCCATCGACGCTGAAGTCTTCCGAGAAACCAAGTTTCTCGACATAGAACCGCTTCGAGATGGCCAGGTCACGAACAGCCAGCACGAAAGTGGACGCAAGAACCTCAGGCATCGGTTATCTCCCACTGCTGCGCTGCTTACTCAACGACGACGTGAGTTCTGCTAAAAACTTGCTTGCTTAACATCGAGGATTTTCGCAATTGATCATCCAGGGGACACCGTACTGATCGATCAGCATTCCGAAACGGACTGCCCAGAATGTCTTTTCGAGAGGCATCACTATGGTCCCATTTTCGCCGAGTGACTTGAACACAGTCTCCGCTTCTTCCGGTGTTTCGACCTGTAGTGCTACCGAGCACCCTTTCACACCTTCATAGGGTTGGGCAGCATGCGCATCGGCTCCCATCAACAACTGATTTCCCACCATGAGTCGGGCATGCATGATCTTGCTGCTCAGTTCGGCAGGCACTTGTCCTTCCGAAGGCATGTCGCCATAAGGCACCATGGCCACTAGCGTTCCACCAAGACATCGCTGATAGAATTTGAATGCTGCTTCACAGTTGCCATTAAAGACCACGTATGGATTCCACTGCATAACCAGTTTCCTTCATGATAGGGCTGCTTCGTTCTGTGAATGAATCGCACACTGTCTTTCTGGAATGTTCAATTCCTGTCAATAGTGCGAATTCAAGATGTATCATTCTGGTCATGGACGTGGGGAAGTGCAACGGAAAAGCGATGCACTTTCAATACCGTGCACGACTCCTCTGGACTGTTCAATTGCGTTTATGAAATGAAAATACAGGCTTATTGTATCCTAAGTCTTGACTTCGTAATTAATTAGTCTAAGCTAATTAATCAATTCACTGATACTAATAATCATAGTGAGTCTCGTCATGCTTAAGAACTTACGTTCGGCTTTCACGTTGATTGAACTGCTTGTAGTCATTGCCATCATTGGTCTGATGATGAGCCTGTTGCTCCCTGCGATTCAGAAGGTGAGAGACGCAGCCAACCGGATGCTTAGCGCCAGCAACTTGCGGCAGATGGGCATTGCACTCCACAGCTATCATGGCGACTATGGCAGGTTTCCTTCCGGGTATGAGTCGGTCAGTGGGGTGGCTGGCAGCAACCCCGCCTCGCTCGATGGTCCTCCCGGGTGGAGTTGGGCTGCTCAATTGTTGCCTTACATCGAACAGGATAACCTGCACAAGAATCTGAACCTCAGTCTGCCCGCCTGGCACTCGGTGAATGCTGCTGCAACGAGTCGGTCGATCAAGCTCTTCATCAACCCCGCAGCACCGAACCAGGAGCCAAGCTTCATCGTCCGTGATGCCAGCAGGACGCCATTGGTAGAGTGGGGCCGGTCGCATTACGTCGCTAATGTCGGACAGGATGAAGCCTGGAGTTACCCGGCACTCAACGATACAGGTTGGAAACGCATCTCGACGGGACCTTTCTATCGCAACTCACGGGTACGCATTGCTGATGTTCTGGATGGAACCAACCATACGGTTTTCGTCGGCGAGCACACCACCATCTCCGACAAGACCTGGGTAGGCGTGCATCCTTATGCGCAAGTGTGCCCGACGGAGCCGAACCGTTATCCGTTCACTACCTGCGATGCAGCCCCGACACTGGTGCTGTGCCACAGTGGTCCTGCTCCATCGGAACCGGGCATTATCCATCCGCCGAGCTTTCCGACGTGCCATGTCTGCCAGATGTACACACCCTGGCAAGGCGGGCATGTGCTCTTCGGCGATGGCCACGTCTCCTTCATATCGACCTCGGTGAACCTCAACACCTGGGCAGCCCTCAGCACTATTCGTGGTGGGGAGGCGATTCTTGATCTCGACTAACGACAACGACGATACCAATCCCCGTCGCTACTGGGTGATCGCACTTCTGGTGGTGCTCGCCATTGCGTCAGCGTACGTCTGGTGGCCTCGGTGGAAGGTGTACCCTGAAGTGAGCAGCAGGGAATCGCTGCAACTGATGAAACTGCTCTACTCTGCTTGTAACACGAAGGATACTACTCGCCTGAACAAGGTAGAGACGGACCTCAAGAAACTGATTGCCCAGGGCAAGGTGAGTGAAGCAGAGCAGACGGCTTACATCAAAATCATCACCATGGCCAAAGAGGGCAATTGGAAGGAAGCGGAAGCTGCCAGCTTCCGGTTTGCTGAAGATCAGGTGAGGTAGAACGTTTCTTTTACCGTGCAATTGTGATATTCTTGGATTGTCAATAACTGTGGACGATCCATGTTTGCTAATCCCCTGCCCCGTCGCGCGTTCCTTCAGCAGTCTGCTTACGGCCTGGGTGCCATCGCCCTTGGCGAACTCATGGGCTGGTCGTCATCTGTCCAAGGCAATGATGACAAGCCTCGTGGCGTGCTCACCAAACTGCACTTTCCTGCGAAAGCCAAGCGGATCATTCACTTGTGCATGGCCGGCGGGCCTTCACAGCACGAATCATTCGACTGGAAGCCCAAGCTCAAGGAACTGGACGGCAAACCCTTCCCGGAATCGTTCACCAGGGGACAGCAACTCGCTCAATTGCAGAATACCAGGCTCGTCGCTCGAGGTTCCTTCGCCAACTTCAGCAAGCATGGCAAGTCAGGCCAGGAGATTTCGGAACTCTTCCCCCATATCGCCAAGCATGCGGATGAGATCGCCATCATTCGCTCCATGCAGACGGAGCAGATCAACCACGACCCGGCCCATGCGTTCATGAACTCCGGTTCCATCATCAAGGGCAGGCCCAGCATGGGGTCCTGGCTGCTCTACGGCCTGGGAGTGGAGACTGCCAACCTGCCCGGCTTCATCGTCCTCACGTCCACTAGCAAGGCCGGCGGCGCACAACCCGTCTCGGCACGGCAATGGTCAGCGGGGTTTCTGCCCAGCAAGTACCAGGGCATCATGTTTCAGTCGAAGGGTGATGCGGTCCACTACGTCGGCAGCCCTCCTGGCGTTTGTCAAAGTACCCAGCGGCAGATCATCGACGAGATCCAACGGATGAATGGCATGCTGGCTGAAGAAAAGCATGACCCCGAGATCGCCACTCGCATCGCCCAGTATGAACTGGCGTTCCGTATGCAGACCTCGGTGCCGGAACTGACCGACTTCAGTAAGGAGCCCAAGGCAACACTCGACCTCTACGGCGTGAAGGAACCGGGTGATGGCAGCTTTGCTTCCAACTGCCTGATGGCACGACGACTGGCGGAGCGAGGGGTTCGGTTCATTCAACTCTACCATCGTGCCTGGGATCATCATGGCGAGATTGAAAAGAGCATGAAGATCGCCGCCAACGATGTCGATCAGTCGAGCGCTGCACTTTTGACAGATCTCAAACAGCGAGGCTTGCTCGACGATACACTGGTCATCTGGGGTGGCGAATTCGGCCGCACCCCCATGGGACAGGGATCAGGTCGTGATCATCACATTCTGTCGTTCTCACTGTGGATGGCAGGTGGCGGCATCAAAGGTGGCGTCACTTATGGCAACACCGATGAACTAGGCTACCGCTCCGTGGAAGATGTCGTCAGTGTCCACGATCTGCACGCGACTCTGCTGCATCAATGTGGCATCGATCACCAGCGATTCAGCTTCAAGTACCAGGGGCTGGACATGCGACTAACGGGCGTAGAGCCTTGCCGGGTGGTGAAAGAGATACTGGCGTAACATTTCTGAAATGATCATCGCAATAACATGGCGATTGTTCGATTGTTAGTTGTCCCCCTTTTTTATTTCATTCCACGACATCCTCCATTACAATCGCCTGCGTCTGTGAATGAATCTCATCCCGATTGACGGAGTAACCACTCGATGCAACCCAATAACGTATCACGCCGTGGCTTCCTGGCCGGCTCACTAGGGGCTATTTGTGCCACCGGCTTGCCTCTCTGGTATGCCAGGGAAATTGTCGCTCTCGAACAGGAACATGCTTTACGGGCTGTCAAGTCAGCCAACGATAAGCTCCAGGTGGGAGTCATCGGATGCGGCGACCGCGTTCGCAGCGGCGATCTGCTGTTCAGCTTGCTGAGAAACCCCAATGTGCAGGTGGTTGCCTGCTGCGATGTCGATGAAAAGCAGCTCAATTACACAGCAGGCATCGTAGAAGGCGAGAAGCCTAACAACACCCGTGGCAAGAACCTCGATGGCTATCGTCGTCCCATTCCTTCGGGCGAACAGGACCCCAATCGCAAAACCGATGTGAAGGTCAAACGCTTCAAAGACTTCCGCGACCTGGTCGCTCTCAAGGAAGTGGATGCCGTCCTGATCACCACGCCTGATCACTGGCATGCCCTGCCTGCCATCGCCGCAGCCAACGCCAAGAAGGATATCTACTGCGAGAAGCCACTTTCGCTGACGATTGCAGAAGGGCGAGCGATGGCCAACGCAGCTCGCGCGAACAATATCGTCTTCCAGACGGGTAGCCAGCAACGATCCGAACTGGGCAAGTTCCGCCTGGCGTGCGAACTGGTGCAGAATGGCCGCATCGGCAAACTCAAAAAGGTCGAAACCCGCATCGGCAACCCCGATAAAGGTGGACCATTCAAGACCGAAGCACCCCCCGAAGGACTGGACTGGAACTTCTGGCTGGGTCAGACTCCAGACGTTCCATTCATTAAGGAGCGCTGCCACTACCAGTTCCGCTGGTGGTATGCCTACTCAGGTGGCAAGATGACCGACTGGGGCGCTCACCATAACGACACGGCCCAGTGGGCGCTCGGCATGGATGACAGCGGCCCGGTGAAGGTCACTGCCATCAAGGGTGAAGCCCCCGGCATCGAGAATGGTTATGATTGCCATCGCGATTTCGAAGTTGTCTTCGAGTATGCCAACGGCGTGCCGGTACACTGCATGGCTGCTGGCGAGAACGGCGTTCACTTCCAGGGAGAGGATGGCTGGATCTTTGTCAGCCGGGGTTCATTGAAGGCCAGCGATCCGAAGATCATCAGCGAACCGCTCGGCGCTGACGCCAAGCGCCTGCTGGCTTCGCCAAGCCACATGGGGAACTTCCTGAACAACATCAAGAGCCGAGGCCGCTGCTGTGCCGATGTCGAGATCGGGCATCGCTCCGCGACGGTGTGCCACTTGGGTAACATCGCCCTCCGTTTTGCCATGGGTAAGCCCCTCACCTGGGATCCCAAGACAGAACGTTTCAGCGATACAGCCATGAACCAGCACGTCTCCCGTGAGATGCGTGCCCCGTGGAAGCTTTCGTAATACACGCTGGAATGTTTAGCGATGGAGGCACTCAACTTGAGTGCCTCTTTTCGTTGTTCGTATTGGTGATTGGCGAACTGAGATGAGCTCATTCACAGGTGAGGCACGCACAGCGTGCCCTACTTCTTTTGCTGTTCCAGTAGTGCCAGTCGTTCGACGATGCCCAGATACTGATCCTGCCTGGCTCGCCAGACACCTTGGGCGATAGCCCTGGGGTTAGGCCAGTTGACCAGGCTGAGGTGGTCTCCTTCCCAGATGGTATGCGGATAGTGATGGCAGGCCGAGGTGATGGAGACAATGCCATCGTTCGGGCCTTCACGAAACATCACCACACCATACGGAATCCACCATTCCGGGCTGAGCCAGGGGCCACTGTTGCGACCGGCGATGGCATAATAGTCCACGCCGGGGGCATCGATCACCATCGCGTTAAATTCCTGGCAGCGCGGTGTCATCAGGTCGTAGAAGGCATCATGCGGGATGTGCAGGTACCTGAGCCAGGGCTTCAAATAGCCTTCCAGTTTGCTGACTCCCACATCTGCTGCGGTAGAACCTCGATGCGGTGTGCCGATCGTGGTCAGGGAGAGGGCTTGTTCCTGCAAGCCCAGGCAACTGATGGCATAGCGGGCATCGAGGCCGCCCATGCTGTGGGCAATGAGGTGGACTTTTTCCTGAGGGAACTGCTGCCTGATGGCATCAACCAGTTGAATAGCCCGCTGGGCCACCCCAGCCGTGGGGCTCAAACGCGGTGCAACTACGCGAATGCTTTTAGTGCGAAGGTATTCACCGATGCCACGAAAATACGTCATCGCTTCCCAGCCGGCAACGCGCCAGCTATCGAAGCCAAAGAGACCATGCACCAGAATCAGCGGATGGCGTAACAAGGGTGTGTACTTTACAAAGACAGGCTATTTGCCGGGAGCCTTGGCCGGCGGAGCAGTCTTACTGCCACCACCTTTATTCGGAGCCTTGGTAAGAATCTTGTCGATTCGGGCCTCGCGGGCTTTATCGACCACGACGGTGTAGCTGCCGAAATCCACCCCGGGGGCGATTTCCAGGATAAGCTCACTCTTGCCTTCACTCACCAGTCGTTCCAGTTCTCGCACCAGCTTGTCTTCGGTGGCAGCATATTCATTGACTTTGTAAATCGTTTCAGAGCCCTTCTTCTCCACTTTCACCATAATGTACTTTTTGGCCTGTTCTTCCGTCAACTGGCGGGGCTTGGAGTTCGACTGCTTGTTGCTCGGCAGCGACATCACCTTTTCCATGACGGACATGGTGGTGGCCAGAATGAAGAAGACCAGCAGCACGAGACATACATCGATCAGCGGATTCATATCGATGTTATTGTCGTCTACTTCGTGATGCACTTCTTCATCAATGGCCTGAACCACTTCAGCGACTTCAGCAAAGTGAGGGTGAGCTTCCAGTCTGGTCCACTTGGTATCAGCGGGGCCTTTCACTTCGTCCGAGGTGGCATACACGCCATCTTTCATCCCTTCCACGATCTGTTCCGTGGAGAGAGGTTGCCCGATCGGTTGAGGTGAACCTTCGTGTCGTAATCGCCAGGACATGGAGATTCCTTATTCTGCAGGCGCGCCGGGCGCGGGAGTTTTCGGGCCGACCTTGGCTACATACTTCAGGTTCATGGATTCCAGCCCCATCATCAGCGACTGAACCCGCTCGAACGCAATTGTTGATTCCACTTGCAGCACGATCTTCATTGCGCCGGTTGAACCACGCTCCGCTTTCTCGGCTTTCACCTTGTCGAGCACTTCCTGCTCGGTGAACTTATCGGTGATGTTCTCTTTGAAGTGATAGACGATCTTGCGCTTTTCGGGATCATCGGGATCAGTGCGGATACTGATCACGACATTGCCCTGTCTATCAGCAATCTCCGACATCTTCACAGCAGGAATCTTGAATGGAGCAGCCGTGATGAGGTTCTGAGCCGTCATCATGAAGAACACGAGAAGCACCATGCTGATGTCGATGAGGGGGATCATATCGACATCTTCGTCTTCCTCTTCTGGTGGCTTGGAAGGACCAAAGTCGATTTCGATGGGTTCCAGAGCTTCAGCCATGTCCTGAGAGGTAGGCAAGCCGCCAGCACCAAAGTAAGGCTGAAAGAGCGGATGTGCGTCAAGATACTCCCAGGCGGGGGCACCCGGCGTACGAACGCAGTCTCGCCCGAGGAGTCGGCCTTCCTGTATCCAGTCACAGACGACGGTATAGGGCACGCCACGGTAAACCGTGTTCGGTTGCACGAGCCAGACGTTGAAGAAGCGGGGAGCGTCAGTGGCCATAGTTCTCAATTAAGCGTCGAGAAAAGTTGTTGGTTGTTTGTTGTTGGTTGTTGGAAAAGACACGTCGTTGAGTGCCTCAAAGACGTTTGAACTAACAACCAACAACCAAAAACAAATAACTCAAAATGCTACCGAACCACCTGGGCAGCCATCGGTCGGCCAGTGGGGACAACCGCAGCAACTGCACCTTGCATCGGCGGTGTGGTCTTGGCGGCCTGGGTCAGAAGTAGCAACTTCTGGCCAGCGTTCTTCATCTTGATGTCGTACTTGTGAATCCATGCTTTGCAGAGCGTGTGGGTAAACACTAGTGGAATAGCAGTGAGCAGACCAAGCATCGTAGCGAAGAGTGCCAGACCGATTTCAGCGGATGCCTGAGCCTGTCCGCCGGTACCCTTCTCGCTGGCTTCACCCAGTGCCGAGAAGGTGCCGATCATCGAGATGATCGTAAAGAGCAGCCCGACCATCGTCGCAATCTTGGCGAAGGCCAGAATCGTTGGCAGCAGGAAGTTGAGTGCGGGAAGAATTTCGAGTTCGACAGCGTTGGCCATCGACTTGCGCATTGCAGCCAGGCCTTCACGCTGCTTTTCGAGGGCAGCTACAAAGAGCGTGCTGGGAATGTATTCGTTCTTGGGCTGGGCCTTGCAGAACTTGAGGGCACCATCGATACCTTCCTTGTTCAGGATCTCCTGGAACTTGGGAAGGAACAGATTCAGATCAGTCTTGGCGTTGTAGTTGAGCCAAAGCCGCCAGACGACGAGCACGGCACCAATGAAAGTCATCGTAAACAGAATGACTGCAAAGAGCGTATCGTGCGTCACAAACTTGATGAAGGCGCTTTCTGCGAAGAGCATCGTACTGAGCATCGTTGACGTTCCAGGCACGGTGGGACGGAAAACACAGGTGTGAACTATCCTATCTTACTGGTGGCATACTGCAACGCTTTCGTCGATTTTTCTAGCAATACAATATTCGAATGAGAGCAGCCTATAGTATGCATGAATCGCTGTCGCGGGGCCGTCGCTACCCCGAAGCAGAGCATCCCTACCGGGGAATTTACCAGCGTGATCGTGATCGTATTCTCCATGCTTCCGCATTTCGCCGGCTGACCGCTAAAACCCAGGTGCTGGTCTGGGGCACCAACGATCATCACCGAACCCGGCTAACCCATACACTCGAAGTGGCCCAGGTCAGCCGAACCGTGGCCCGCCAACTGGGGCTGCACGAAGACCTCACCGAAGCCATTGCCCTGGCTCATGATCTGGGCCATCCACCGTTCGGCCATGCCGGGGAAGCGGCACTCGATGAGTGCCTGAAAGATCATGGCGGATATGAACACAACTGGCAAGGCCTTCGCATCGTTGAAGAACTGGAACAACGCTACCCAGGCTTTCCAGGGCTGAATCTGACCTGGGAAGTGCGGGAATCGCTGGCCTTTCATAGCAAACGGCCCAACGTGCCGGAAGTACTACAGTATCGACAAGGCATTCAGCAGCCGACGCTAGAAGCACAGGTGGTCGATGCGGCGGACAGCATCGTCTACGACGTTCACGACCTCGAAGATGCCTTCGGTGTGAAGCTCATCACCCTGGAGCAAGTGCGACAACTCCAGTTCTGGCGGGAAGCAGAGAAGGCACTGCTTCAGCAGCATGGTTCTATTCCTGCTGCACGGCTGATCCCCACGGTGCTTCGCTACCTGCTGGCCTGGCGGGAACGGGAGATGCTTCAAACCACCAAGGCACGAATTACTGCTGCCCAGATTAACAGCGTTGATGCTGTGAAAGCTTTCAAGGAACCATTAGTAGAGGAGGGGGCAGCACTTCTACCAGTAATTCAGGAACTACGTCGTTTTCTATCAGAAAAGGTCTATCACCACCCCGACGTGATCAAAATGGCAAGCCGGGGCAAACGTATCGTTCGATCGCTTTACGAGGCTTATACTACTGATCCGAAGCTCATGCCGGAGTTTCACGCCGAACGGGCCACCCAGATCACGACCGCTCGTGCCGTGGGTGACTATGTAGCGGGCATGACTGACCGATTAGCTGCAATTGAGTATCGTCAGCTATTCCAACTTCATGAAAAATCGGATATGATAGAAACATCATTGTGAGCGTGGTTTTCTCTCGTCAGACTCGCAACCAAGCTCACGACAGAGTCATCCTAATTATCCCAGGCAACTTCCTGCTGGTGGATAGCGTACTCTGTGTATTTTATCCAGTTGGAAGTGAAACATGAAGAAGTCAGGCTCGATCCTGCTCTGGGTCATCCGCGGTATCTTTCTACTCTGTATCCTCGGGGTAGCCACCGGTTTCGCCATTCAGGGCACGCAGGTGGTTGATCCGAAGATCACCGGCAACACTTTCCTTGCGATTCCTTACACCTACCTGATCATGATCGTGCTGCTGGGCGTGGGTGTAATCGCATTGGATATTGTGATCAAGAACAAACAAATCACCACTATTTCGGCAGTGTACTTCGGGCTGCTCCTGGGTTTGCTCTTCGGGCATTTATTCTCCTCCGCCATCTTTCCACTGGTGGAAAACGAAGCATCGAAGTGGCTGCTCACTCCCCTGCGTATTCTGATCACGCTGTTTTTCTGTTACATCTGCGTCAGCACGCTTTACCAGACCAAAGATGATTTCCGGTTCATCATCCCCTACGTGGAATTTTCCAAACAGATCAAGGGAAGTAAAGCGCTCGTTCTCGATACGAGCGTGATTATCGATGGCCGCATTGCCGATATCTGCGATACGAAGATCATCGATACGCGCCTGATTGTCCCGCGTTTCGTGCTGCAGGAATTGCAGAATGTTGCTGATTCCAGTGACAAACTGCGACGCAACCGTGGCAGACGCGGCATGGATATGCTGAAGCGCATGCAGTCCAACCCCAAGGTGGACCTGCAGATTCACGAAGGCAATATCCCGGAACTGCAGGAGGCCAACGAAGTCGATCAACGGTTGGTGATCCTCGCCAAATCGCTGAGTGCCCGGGTCGTCACGAACGACTACAACCTGAACAAGGTGGCCCAGCTGCAAGGCGTGGAAGTGATCAACATCAATGAACTGGCGAATGCGATGAAGTCTGTCGCGCTCCCCGGGGAAGTGCTGAAGGTCAAGCTCATCAAGGCCGGCGATCAGATTGGTCAGGGCGTAGGCTACCTCGACGATGGCACCATGGTCGTCGTCGAACAGGGGCGAAACCTCATCGGCCAGGATATCAACATGACTGTCACCAGCGTGTTGCAAACCTCGGCCGGGCGGATGATCTTTGGCAGGGCTGACGGTAAATCGGGATTGTCCTCTACGTCTCACCAGGTGCTCGCGAACACCGGGGAGCAAGCCAGGCTGGCGTGAGGATAATCCCCTGCGAGGGGATTCACACCATGCTGCGATGGCTTATCACCGGGACTTTTCTACTGAGCTTGTTGCCCATTCTGTCTGCACAGGAATCGAAACCCGCTTCTTCTGCTAATAACAGTAACACTGGCGGCGCTGCACCCAACAAGGACGACATCACTGCTGTCAAACGAGTACTGACAGCTCGCAGTGAATACCAGTCATCACTGGAAGAACTGCGCGCCCAGTATCTGCGCACTGGTGATTTTGAGCGTGTCCGCTGGGTGGAAGAAGAACTGCTGGCCTATCACCGTATTTCCAAGCGGGCCTATCGGCTTGACCTCGATGTGCCACCACCCACGCTGCTGCCGAATCAGAACATTCCCGAAGCAAACGAGCTGTTCCGCCGGGCGCTGGCCTTCAAAAGCAAAGGCTGGGGATCTGAACTCGACGACAACTATCGCCGGGCAGAACTGCTGTTTCAGCAACTGATCAACCTGTATCCACAAAGCGACAAGCTTTCTGAAACGGCGTTCCACCTGGGTGACATCTACGAAAGCCGTGCTTTCAAACAATTACGCCGGGCTGCCACCTACTACGAACGCAGCTTCCAGTGGAACCCCCAGACGACCAACGAAGCCCGCATCCGAGCAGCACGCCTGTATGACAAATCGCTCGCTGACAGCTCCAAGGCTGTTCAACTCTACCGGGATGAGATCAACCACACCGCTGATCCTCGTCGGTTGGAAGAAGCCCGCAAGCGACTGTACGAACTGGGTTCGACGCCTCCGTAGGCTTGTGACGAGAGTCCTCTACAACTTACAGCCCGGAACGCGAGTGACGGGGAGAGCTCGCTGATGCTGGTGTTATCTGCATCGCCCCAAGACAATCACGCCATCACACATCATCTCATAAGTGCATGTGTTCTCACCAACGCATGATCTCCCCGTCACTTGCGTTCCGGGCTGCATGTTGCACGGAACTCTCACCGTTGCACCCACCTGTACAAGTTGGGTTCGACACCTCCGCAATCTTGCTATCATAACAGCATGATCGCTATCACGCTTGAATCGATTGGTCAACCACTTCGCACTGCGGTTGTCGTTGCAGCCAAGGCTGGTTGCAGTGGCATGGTCTTTGATGCCACCGGACCACTGGGACCGGATGCCCTCGGCGACACGGCACGTCGTGAAGTGCGGCATTTGTTGCAATCGCATCTGCTCAGCCCCATCGCTCTCCGCTGCCCGCTGCGTCGTGGGCTTGATGAACTCGATGGATTGGAAGCCCGCCTGGAACGACTGCGCAAAGCGATGCAGCTTTCCTTTGATTTAGGTGCCAGACTCATCCTGATGGGGATCGGTGCCATTCCTGCGGAACCGACCGATCCCGCTTACTTGCGGATGCACACCGTACTCAATGAACTGTCACAATATGGTGATCGCATAGGTTGCCGGATTGCTCTGGATGTCGGTCTCGAACCGATTGAACAGTTACTCAACTTCATCAGCAAGCTTGATACCGGTTCGCTGGGCCTATCGCTCGATCCCGCGACATTGTTGATGGAAAAGCAACCCATCGATGCCACCGTGCTGGCTGCCAAGCCGCTGATTGCTCACACCTATGCCCGTGATGCTATCCCACGCCGTATCGATCGTCCCGCAAAGGAAGTGGCAGTAGGTCATGGCGACATCGATTGGCTCAGTTGGCTAGGTACGCTGCAAGCCTGCAACTATTCAGGAGCGTATACGATCAAGCAAACGCCGGGAGCCAATCCACAAGCGGATATTACCGCAGCGGTGCAGTTTTTGAAAAAGCTTGGTGTGAGGTAGTTCTTACGTCGCCTTCTTAAATGGGGGCGCTGGCTTCGCCCAACCGTTCGTTCCAATACTTCGCACTTCCTTCCCCAGTTCCATGAAGCTGTGCCAGTTGAGCGGGAACTCGAGGAACACATGCAGGAAACTCAGCGTGTAGAGGGCAATAAAGCCAATCTGGTAATCCCACCAGTAGAGCAACACTGCGACCAGCCATAGTACGATGATGGCCGTCATCCGCAACCAGTTCACCTGGTGCCATCTGATGATCGAAGTCTTCGAGAACCAGTTCAGATAGTGGTAGGTGTAAGCGAAGGCGATAAACCGCATCACTGCCACACCCAGAGGTGTCTGGTAGGCAAGTTCATTGACACTGGCCCGGTTCCAACGTTCACCAAACAGACTCGCCAGCCAGCCATTGAGTTCGACGAAGAAACGGTAGTGTTCCTTCACCTCGGCCGGGACCACTGTGTAGACATCAGGCCGATGGAAGAGCAGAAACCCACCGATAGCAAAGAGGAGGATGAATCCCAGCAAGCCGGGCACACTTCGGCTCCTCAGTGCGCCCAGCAGCATGAACGCCGCGGTAAAGAAAAAGACATGCACCAGCGTCGGCAGGAAGACACTGAAAAAGAGCAGCCAGATGGGAAGCTTGATCATTGCCATCAGGAAGATGCCCGCGAGCAGCATCATGCCAATCTTGCTGCTCAGTGTTCGAAAGGCAGTCATGGCCAGTGCCGCCATGAAGGCCAGGTAGATGATGGTAGCCCCGGCCTGCTGCATGCTGGCCTTGTACTTCTCGAGGACCAGTGGCGGGGAATGAGGCTCCGGAGGGAAGAACTTTGGCACCCCGAACGTAATGCCAAAGAGTAGTACACCCAGCAACAGCAGTATTACCGCATCGCGGGTGCCCGTGGTGAAGTACTTCCGTTCGTGCAGCCAGCTGATTTCCGTGAGGTAATGCAGCGGGCCCAGCACGGCATATGAAAAGAGGAATACCTCGAACGGCAGAACATAAGCTGCAGCCGCTGCAATCAACATCAGGACGATGTTGATCCAATCGATATGGGTCGTCGTGAGCTTCATTACTTGTCGGTAGCCAGTTCCAGTAACACTGCTTCAAAGTGGTTGCGCAGAAGCAATAGATTACCAGCCAGTGCCGGGGCGTTCCATGTCTTTCCACCGGGTAGCATCGGCACCTTGGCCAATTCCTTATGAGCTGTGGGGTCAGCAGCGACGAGGACCAGGTCTCCTGATTCAGCTTGGATCACCAGCACGTTGTTGCGCAGCAGCAGTTGACCATGCCCGTATCGCCCCCCCTTCCACTTGCGGTCACCGGTCTTGGCATCGAGACAGGCAAGAATGCCATCGTCCAATCCGTAGAGATAGCCTTCGTAGTAGATGGCTGAACCCATCTTGCACTTGAGCTTCTTGTTCTGCCATACGGGTGCGACCGACCATTTGTCGCCTTCCTTCTTCACTTGCATCAGCACCGCTCCAGCATCGTAGCCAGCCGAGATGAAGACCTGATCGCCAGGCAGCGCCAGCGGTTGCCCCACGTTGATGCCGTTGAAGGTGGGAAAAAGATGTCGCCAGAGTTCAGTACCGGTCTGAAGATCATATCCGCCCACGCCGGTGGCATCGAAGACAAGTGCCTGTTCGACACCGGCCAGCTTAGCCATCACCGGCGTCGAGTAGGCTGCCTTGGAACTGCCTGCATGCCAGACTGCTTTCCCGGTGACACGATCATAGCCAATTACCGCATGCCCCTGGGTGCCACCAGGGTTCACGATGACCTTGTCAGCGGTGACGAGGGGTGCTCCGCACATGCCCCAGGTGATGTTGCCTGCAGACGCATCCTTGAGGATGTTGGTCTGCCACTTCTCTTTGCCGGTTTCGAGATCAAGGGCAACGAGTAAACCGCTGGCACCGAGGGCAAAGACTTCGTTGTCTGCAATGGTTGGTGTTGCCCGTGGGCCGTTGCCGCCGAGACTCTCCTTGAAGTGTCCCGGGTAGCCTCGCGTCCAGCGCTCGGCGCCGGTCTTGAGATCGAGGGCGACTATCATCTCTTCTTCGCCGCGTTGTTCGATGGTCACAGCCAGGCCACCAGCCATGACGAAACTGGCATAGCCACCACCCACTGGCCGGCGCCAGAGTTCCTTCGGCATACTCTTGCTTAGATCAGTGATCAGTTTGAAACCGGGGACGATGCCATCCCGATGGGGGCCGAGGAAATCAGTGAAACGCGGGGCGGCTGCATCGAGTGTGCTGGCAGACGCAACAGCTTTGTTGAACTTCTGGAACTCTGCCAGCCGTTGATCCTGAGTAGGCTCCCAGCGGAAGTGGAAGACGTAACCATTGTTGCCAGTATTTTCAATCGAACGAATGCTGGCAGCAAATCCTGCTACCAGTAAGAGGACAGCCCCAATGGCACTGTACTTTACGGGCTTGCTCAGTTGCCTGGTGAACAGGAGCCAAATGAACAGAAGCCCTGCAATTAGCAGCGCGACATTTCGCCCCAGCACCATCTGTGCTGAACTGGCGAATTGAGGAAGCAGGACTTCAGCAGTGATGGTAGTCGTCCAATTGACGACTTCAATAATGATGCCCACGACCAGGATGGCTAGGGGTATCCAGAACCGACGAAGGAACGACCGGCGAGGAGTATCGCTCGACATGATTGCACCTAGGCTTTCGCCAACAGATCATACCCCTCTGCTGCAGTTACTTTCACCGAAACCAGATCGCCCGGATTCAGTTTTTTCGCTTTCACTTTCACAATCGGATCGATGTCGGGAGCATCAGCATACGACCGCCCCAGCCACCAGCCCGGCATCTCCGGATCAGGGCTGTCGATGAGGACTTCCAGCGTCTGCCCCACCTGTCTCTTGCTCCAGGCGAAAGCAATCTTCTGCTGCGTCTTCATCAACCGATCACGTCGTTCGTTCTTGATCTCTTCGGGAAGATGCCCGGGCAGCTTCGCAGCAGGTGTTCCAGGCTCAAGGGAGTAAGTGAAGACCCCTGCCCGCTCGAAGTGCATTTCTTTCGTGAAATCGATCAGTTCCTGGAACTGTTCTTCAGTCTCGCCCGGAAAGCCCACAATGAAGGTGGTTCGCATCACCAGGTTGGGGATGGCTTGGCGCAGCTTGTTGACCAGTTCTACCGTCGACTTCTTCGTCACTTTCCGGCTCATGCGCTTGAGCATCGTATCGTTGATGTGCTGCAAGGGCATATCGATGTAAGGCACGATCTTCTTCGCAGTGCTGAGGACATTCAGCAGCGAATCGGTCAGGTACATCGGATAGACGTAGAGTACCCGAATCCAGTCGATGCCTTTGACCTTGTCGAGTTCGCGAAGCAAATCATCGAGGCGAGGTTTGCCGTAGAGATCCATGCCGTAGTAGGTGGAATCCTGCGCGACGATGTTGAGTTCACGGACGCCATCCGCTGCCAGCTCTTTCGCTTCGGAGATGACCATTTCCATGGGCTTGGTAGCATGTTTGCCCCGCATGCCGGGAATGGCACAGAAGGTACAAAGCCTGTCGCAGCCTTCGCTGATCTTGAGGTACGCGAAGTGCCGGGGGGTGATGCGAAGTCGGGCATCATCAGGGAGTGCCCGCACCGGTGCCGGCTTGAAGAGCGATCGCTGTTCATGCAGCAGATCAGGCTTCGGAGCAGCCATCTTCAGACTGAATTTTCTGACTGGTTTGGTGCCAGTACTTTTTTTGCTGCCTGCAGGCTTCTTTGCTTCTGGGGGGGAAGCTTTACCAAGTAGTACCTTATCGCATACTTCGGTGATCTGTTCCCTGCCAAAAACGCCCACCAGGTGATCAATCCCAGGCACTTCCTGCAGCAACGTGTCTTTCTTCCGCTCTGCCAGGCACCCCGCCACGACGACAGCCTTGAGCTTACCCTGCTCTTTGAGGTCGATCATTTCCTGAATAACGCCCAGCGATTCCTGCCGGGCGGCTTCGATGAAGCCACAGGTATTGACAACAACGACATCCGCACCATCGGGGTTGGGAACGAGGGCGTACCCGTCGACGGTCAAATGGCCGAGCATGCGTTCAGAATCGACCAGATTCTTGGCGCAGCCGAGGGTGACGAAAGCAAGCGTGCCCTTTACGGGCTCAGGTTTTGGCATAGTCAGTGAATCGTTCAGCAAAGTTGAGGAGTATGATATGAGTTGTTGAAGTCCCGGCTGAGTGTGAACTCTCGCTTTCGTGGGAAGTCATTCCAGCCAGGGTGCCGGGAGCATTTCATGAAAAGTCGTGCCGGTGCCCGGAACGTGCATGAGAGTTCTCGTGCCATGGAAGCGACTGTATTCAGTCTCCTCCGTGCTGGGCAACGAACAATTCGGTTTCTTCATAAAACCTTGGGGGACTCGAAGTGACTGTACATCACAACTCGAAAAAGAAGGAGTACCTTCACTTCCGTGGCACGGCATTCTCAGTAACCTACAGAGCACCCGGCGAGAGCGCATCTTCCATGATGACTTCTCGCTCGCCCCCCCCTGCGTTACTGGAATGATCCGAGCTCTTGGCCAGTTCATTAAGGACTACCATTATTATTGAGAAAGAAATAATCACCATAGCGCAAGGAAATCAGACCTACTTCTCTCGTATTAAACACAATACAAATACACTCCTTTATGTCAATCTTCTTATTTTTATCAATAAATATATTGTATACCTCAGGTATTTTATGTAAGGTAGTCAGCTGAAGTCGCCAGATTCTGGCGGGAGTACCTTCGACAGTTTTGGGAAATTCAATTTTTCTAATGACTTTATATGCACCTAATAGTGACATAGATTTCAAATCGAAGGCAACTAAAGTTTGCCTTCCAGGTGGCACGTAGACCAACATTTTTGCTTGATGATGCTGAAATACAATTGGCACACTATAATCGTCTGGATCATATTGACGATCACTGTGACAGTAGAGCAAAACAATAACCCAGAATATGCTCGAAGGCATCATTTGACTACTTCTTTATTAGACCGGATAAGGCATCGTGACATCGCTGCAGTACGAACGATTCTCCACAATCCGAATCCTACAGATGCCATAATCAGGAATACTTTACTAGACAGTTCTGGAACCGCAGTGACAGTGAGCTGCGATTCTATTGTCATTCCCAAACCAATATCACCATTTCCTTGCGCTCCAACTAAGTCAAGTGTAAATCCCCAAAGCACATTACTACTCGAGTATTGAAGGTTGTTTCCTGTTTGAGAAGTTCCACCTTTTGCTGCAAACACGTAACCATGCCAAAATATTTGATATGGCTTGGCAACAGTTCGTGCTGCATCTTCAAATCGCATAGATCCATTTGGCGCAAAAGGATAGAAAGGAAGCTCTGTGCCATCTAAAAACCAATATGAGCCATCAACCGGATCTGTATAGGCCCTTGCACCAACTCCCTGCGCACTCTCTAGACTATTGGTATGGACGACTTGTAATAATCTAAATTCCTCTTGCGATGGAGATTGCCAGGGTTGATAGGAAAGGTGGATGTTTGCGCCGCCTGCTGACATCAATGCAATGGGCGTGTACTGCTCAAGTGTGAATTGTCCATCGGCGGTAAAGGAGCTGATGGTCCAGTTATGCGCGGCATCGATGTTGCTTTTACCTAGGACAGCAGACATGTTACCTGGAAAAGCAGTCATGCCATCCGACAGAATTAGGTTTGTCACAACAACCTTTCCATCTGGTCGAACTGGGCCAATTGCGTTTCCAGAGCCACCTGGCGGAAATTCTCCAGTTGGTTTTTGTAACCATCCAGATTGCGGTGGAAGAACTTGAGCGACAAGAGCAGTTGGCAAAAAAAACAAAAGGAAAACTGAATACAACAATGAGTAGTAAGGCATCACATCTCCTCCATTGTGTCATTTCTAATAATACGATATTGTCTTTCTTGACTTTGTCACTGCTTAGAATAGCTGTGTGCCCAAGGTGACAGTTTGGAAACAGTGAGGAGAATACCGCAAAACTGCAAATGCCAATGGCACTCTAGCTTTCATTTTAACGGCTCATTTCTCCCCTTTCTCACGTTGCATTGATAAATGCCCGGTGCCCGGAACAATCATGAGAGTTAGCGTGCCACGGAGGTGACAGTACTCGGTCTCCTCCGTGCTGGACAGTCGACCAATTCGATTTCTTCACGGCAGCATCCTAGCACGGAAGAGAAGGAGTACCTTCACTTGCGTGGCACGTCATTCTCAGGATCCTACAAAGTACTCGGCCAAAGTATGACACTCGTTGCACATCATCTAGGCAGGATTCCCGTCATAAGATAGTATTTGTCTAACGGTTGCATCGGCCTCTGGGTATAGATGTATGAGTGACACGGCTACGAACGCTACCCCCTCTCTCCAGGAACGCGTTCAATCACTGCGATTGAACAAGGATATACGAGTACCTCCCCGGCGGGGTGGCAAACTCTTCTGGTTGATCATCCTGGGCGTCTTTGTCGGTGGAGGGGCCTGGTTGTGGCTCACCTATGGTGAATCCCTCCGCAAGGCACTCAGTACGTCCACTTCGCCCATGGCTGTGGCGACATCGACCAAGCCCGTGGAATCCGAGAAGATCGCCAGCAACATTGCATTGGAAGCAGGTGGCTATATCGTGCCATTCCAGAAAGTACAAGTCAGCCCCAAAGTGGGTGGGCAGGTGAAGGAACTCTTCATCGAAGAAGGCACTTATGTAAAGGCAGGTGCCGTGCTGGCCAAGCTCGAAGTGGAAGAATACCTCTTTGAGTTCCGCCGGGCTACTGCCGTTGCTCAACTCGCCAAGGCCAAGCTTGACGAAGCCGAGAAGGGCAACCGGGATGAAGAAAAACTGCAAGCCAATGCTGCTGAACAGGAAGCATTCGAATCCCTGAAACTGGCCAAGGACGAACTCACCAAACTGACAGCTTCCGGTAACGCCATCACGTTAGATGAATTGGATAAAGCCAAGAGCCGCGTCCGCATCAGTGAACAGAAGCTCGAACAACAGCGGGCAATCAATGCCATGATGAAGAAGGGACAGCGGGATGAACGCAAATCCGCTGCCAAGGCTGAGTACGATCAGGCTTGTGCCGATCGGGATAAAGCGCAATGGCGGCTGGATAATTGCAGCGTTGTAGCTCCTATCAACGGTGTTATTCTCGAAAAGAAAACAGAACTGGGCAACACGGTTCGCCCTGAAGCCTTTTCCAACGGCCTCTCTGCTAACTTGTGCGATATGGCTGATCTCAAGAACCTCGAAGTCGAAGTGGACATCAGCGAACGTGATATCCGGCAAATCAAACGAGGTCAACTCTGCAACATTAGCACCGAAGCCTTCAAGGACAAGAAGTACACTGGACAGGTTGCTCGTATCATGCCTGTCGCCAGTCGCAGCAAGGCCAGCGTCACGGTGCGGGTCAAAATCAATGTCCCTGACGATGAGAAAGATCTGCGTCCTGAAATGCGTGCCCGGGTACAGTTCTTGAAGAACCCCAGTGAAACACCTGCACCAGCAACGAATACCCCTGTAGCTGCAACGCCAACAACCAGCACTGACATCTCTGTCAAGAAATAGCTCCACGGGTTCACAACAAGAGTAACTTCATGTCCAAGCCTATTGTGCAATGCAAGGAAGTGGTCAAGTTCTTCCAGCGAGGTGGAGAACGTATCGATGTGCTCCATCACCTCAACCTCACCGTGGCGGAGGGAGAGTTCGTTGCCCTCATGGGACCGTCCGGGTCTGGTAAAACCACGCTGCTCAACATGATCGCTGGCTTGGATACCCCCAGCGAAGGAGAAATCTGGGTGGGTGACGACCTTGTCTCTGCCCTGAATGAAGAAGAACTATCCCGTTGGCGAACACGCAGTATCGGATTCGTTTTCCAGTTTTACCACCTGTTGCCAGTGCTCACCGCATACGAAAACGTCGAGATGCCTTTGCTGCTGTTGCCATTATCCGCCAAGGAACGGCACAAGCAGGTGTACACGGCCATGGAACTGGTCGGTCTGACCGACCGCATGAACCACCGCCCTGGCCAGCTATCCGGTGGTCAGCAGCAACGCGTCGGTATTGCCCGTGCCCTGGTGACCGATCCAACTCTGATAGTAGCAGATGAACCAACTGGTGATCTGGATTCCAAAAGCGCGGATGAAATTCTGACACTCATGCAGGAATTGCCCCGTTCGCTGGGCAAGACCATCATCATGGTGACTCACGATCCCCATGCTGCCGAGCGTGCCCAGCGACTGGTGAAACTCGAAAAGGGCAAACTCGTCGAAGATTCCTACGTTACCAGCCGTAAAGGCGAACTGATTTCGGTGAGCTGATTCATGAAACTGATCAAGTTAATCCTGAAAAACCTGCTCCGCAACAAGGTGCGTTCCATCCTGACGGCTGTCGCCATTTTCCTGCTGGTGGCCATCTTCACGCTCATCATGACCGTCATCCGCTTCCTCGATAAGCAGATGATGGATCAATCGAAGGACGTGCTGGCAGTCATCACCGAACGCTATCGCATCCCCAGCCGGTTTGATCGGAAGTACATGGAAGACATCGGCACCACTGGCAGCACACTTAATTCCAACCTTTCGAACATCGAAGGCTTCGATGGTTCGAAGACCAACCTCTGGCACTTTGTCGGTTTTACCCTTGATCCCACGATGCAGGACAAGGACAAGTTCTTCTTCGTCATCGCTTGCTGGCCTGACAAGATCAACACCATGACCGATGGCCTGAAGGACTTCGACAACGATGGCAAGATCGCCAACCTGATTCGCAATCCCCCGGTATCCGGTGTGGACAACATCGGCATCGTGCTCGGCCCCGAACGCTTGAAGAAACTCGGCAAGAAGGTCGGCGATGTTTTCAAAGCCATGTCGGTGCTGCACAAAGGTGCTGATGGTAAAGCAGTAGAGTTTGAACTCGAAATTGTGGGAGAACTGCCTGGAGGCAGCCGCTGGGCACAGGGTGGTTTCATGGATTATGAATACCTGAACCGCGTGCTGAAGGCGGTCAATTGCGACCTCGATGGTAAAGTGAATCTCGGCTGGATCATGACCGACACGCAGGAGGCAGCCATCCAATCAGCAGGCACCATTGAATCGTACCTGCCAGACGTGAAGTGCGAAACGCTCTCCTCCGCGGTAAGCCGGTTCCTGGAGCCTTTCAAGGACATTCTTTGGGGCGTGAAGTGGCTGCTGGTGCCTGCCATCTTCATGGTGATGACGGTGATCGTTGCCAACGCCATCAGCATTACCGTGCGTGAACGTCGCATGGAGATCGCGGTACTGAAGGTGCTGGGGTTCGGTCCGAGTCAGATCATGTTCCTCATCCTGGGGGAAGGTATTCTGCTCGGCACGCTTGCCGGCGGGCTGAGCGCAACAACCGTTTGGGCTCTGATGAACAACGTAAAACTCCAGGTACTCTTCTTCGGTGGATTCAATGTCCCCGATGAAGCACTGGTCTGGGGCTTCGGCGCCGGGGCGGTTACTGCATTTGTTGGAAGCATCTTCCCCGCACTCTCGGCACGCAGCGTGAAAGTGGTGGATGTGTTTTCGAGGGTGGCTTAGTCAGTTGCTGGTTGTTGGTTGCTTGTTGTTAGTTAGGAGAAGAAGGTGAGCAAATTCAGCAGCTATCGTGAATTGAAATGCTGGCAAGATTCAATGACACTGGTTGAATCTGTGTTTCGAATATCTACCAGTTTTCCAAAGGAAGAACAGTTTGGTTTCGTGTCACAACTGCGACGTTCAGCTCTCTCGGTTCCTTCAAACATAGCAGAAGGACAAGGAAGAGACTCCAGGAAAGAATTCCTGCGATTTCTTGGAATTGCTCGTGGCTCCCTCCAGGAACTTGAAACCCAACTGATTCTCGCTCATCGATTGGCTTGGCTCGATACTTCAACTTTTGAGAAGTTGAGTTCCATGATTACGGAAATCAGAAGAATGTTGAACGGTTTATGCAAGTACCTCCGTACCGGCATGACTGGCAAGACCACTACAGTTCTTAACCAACAACAAACAACCAACAACGAACAACTATTACCATGATTCCCGTCCGTTACAACTACCGAAATCTGGCTGTACGCTGGCGAACGACGTTGCTGACTGCCATCGGTTTTACCCTGGTCGTCTCTCTACTCGTCGTGATGCTGGCGTTCGTCCGTGGGCTGGCGGCGCTGGCAGACAATGCTGGTCACCCGGGAAATGTCATCATCCTGAAGGATGGCGCCAACGATGAACTCTTCAGCGAGATCAACATCGATGATGTCCACAAGACGCTCTTTTCACTCTGGAGCAGTGATGACACCGTCACTCGCGATCCTGATGGCACTGCCTGGGTGAGCATGGAAGTCTATGGCATCGCCACCCAGGAACTGCCTGCCAAGGAACCGGGCGGACGGCCCAGTTATCGATTCATCCAGATTCGAGGCATGGAAGATCCCATCATGGCAGGCAAGGTCCATGCATTGAAACTCAAATCGGGTGGACAGTGGTTTGACCGCAGCGGCAATCAGTGCGTGCTGGGCGAAGGGATTGCCCGCGTTCTCGGCCTCAAGGTCGGCGATACTTTCCGCCCACGCCCCGGACTTCCACCCTTGTGGCAGGTGGTTGGCATCATCGAATCGGCAGGCTCACCCTTCGATTCCGAAATCTGGGCCAAACGCGAAGATGTCGGCAAGTATTTCGGCAAGGACAATGAAGAACGCAAGCAAAGCATGTACACCACCATCGTGCTCAGACTGCCCACCTACGAAATAGCATCGCAGGCTTGTGCCTACTACAAAGATCTCCCCGATTTCAAGGTCAATGCCATGCCCGAAAAGGACTATTACCAGAAGCTGACGGAAAATACTCGTACCTTCCAGGTGGCTGCCATCGTCATCGCCATCATCATGGCAGTGGGCGGTTGCTTCGGTCTGATGAACACGATGTTTGCCGCAGTCGCACAGCGTGTCAAGGATATCGGTGTGCTTCGCATTATCGGCTACTCCAAGCTGCAGATCCTGATCTCGTTCCTGGTGGAATCGTTGCTGATCGCCGCGCTCGGAGGCATTCTCGGCGTGCTGATTGGCCTGGGTGTCAATGGCATTGAACAAAAAGGGCAACTCAGCTCAGGCCAGGGCGGAGGCAGCAAGACCGTTGTCTTTAAGATGGTGGTAGATAAAGAAGTTATTCGGGTGGCTTGCATCTTTACTGTCGTGATGGGTTTGTTGGGGGGCATCATCCCTGCTGTCTCCGCTATGCGGATCAAACCTCTGGATGCAGTCCGCTAACCGGAGGTGGCTGGATGAAACCGTTGGGAATTGTGCTCCTGGGTTGTGGTGTCGTAGGCAGCGGCGTGGTGCGGCTGCTCACCGAACACCGCGAGCGGCTCGAACGCCGGGCAGGTCGCTCACTGCAGTTGCACAAAGTGGTTGTGCGCGATGTCGACAAGGAACGCCTGGTCAAAGTGCCTGCTGAACTGATCTCGACCGACTTCGAAGAAGTCTTCAACAATCCGAATGTCGATGTAGTCGTTGAATTGATGGGCGGTCTGGAACCAGCCCGCAGTCACATGCTCCGCTGTTTCGCCAGGAAGAAGCACGTTATCACGGCGAACAAGGCTGTTCTGGCGACATTTGGCGATGAGCTATTTGCTGCAGCCCATCAGTCTGGTTGCACGTTGGGAATGGAAGCCAGCGTCGGTGGCGGCATACCGATCATTCATGCCCTGACACAAGGCCTGGCTGCCAACCAGATCACCGCCATCAAGGCTATCCTGAACGGAACCACTAATTTCATCCTGGCAGCGATGTCCGAGAGACATCTCTCCTACGCTGATGCCTTGCGCGAAGCACAGAGGCTGGGATATGCTGAAGCGGATCCGACCCTGGATGTCACCGGCATGGATTCAGCCCAGAAGCTGGCGGTACTGGCTCGTATCTGCTTCGGCGTCAGCATCCAGGGCGATGCGATTGAACGGCGAGGCATCCAGAAGATCGATCTGCTCGATATCCACTATGCCCGCGAAATGGGATATGTCATCAAGCTCATTGCTGAAGCCTGGATGAGCGAACACCGGGTGGCCTTGCATGTCGAGCCGACATTGGTACACCGTTTTGATCCGCTGGCACAGATGCCCGGAGCGTACAACGCCATCGAACTGATAGGCGACGTGGTGAAGGATTCACTGCTCTGTGGCCCCGGAGCGGGCCAGATGCCAACCGCCAGCGCTGTGGTGGCAGACTTGATCGACCTGGCCCTGGGGCATGCGGCCATCAGCTTTAACAGCATGAAACTTTGGGAGACGGACAGAGGCATCGGCCTGCGATCGCCTTCCGAGATTGAAAGTCGGTTCTACTTACGGGTGAATGCCGAGGAACAGCCCGGCAGCCTGGCACAAATCACTGGCATTCTGGGCAAGGAGCACATCAGTGTTGCTTCTATTGTGCAGCATGAACAACTGGAAACCCAGCGCGGCCTGGCGGTCCCCATTGTCATCAGTACCCACGCCAGCAATCTGGGCTCTATTCGCAAGGCTATCCATGCCATTGATGCCCTGGAATGCAGCCTGGCTCCGAGCATCTATATGCCGATTGCTGAGTAATAGGTGCTCAGAATCATTTGTAAGATAGTGTGAACTATACTAGTATTGAAGCGTGGCGAACTCCGTATTCAGGTACCTATCCTGGTTCATTGGCAGATCTTGTGAGTCAAAACGAACAGAATATAGACTCGATTCTCGACAAACCGAGTGGAGACGAGTCGTTATCGCATGATGCGGGATTACAGTATCTTTCACGAGAGAGTTATTCCTCGTTGATGGAAATATGGAAAGCCCGCACGTCTGATGGTCGTTTGCGTCAGGTCAAGATTCTGAAAGGGCTTTCACAACAACGCACGTTGACCGACAAGGAACTGGAGAAACTCGCCTACCTTAAGTATTTGAAGCATCCCAGGCTTGCTCCAGTCGACGAGATCCTGTTTGACGAAGGCCGAGTGCTCCTGATCAGTAATCTTCCCGAGATGACCCTGTACGATCGCTGGAAACTGCTGAAGACCCAGGGCAAGCCGGGAATCGATCGCAAGGAATTGCTGCAGTACCTGGCGATCATCACCGAATCGCTGGAATACCTGGCACGCCACGCCCAGTTATACCACCTGTATCTCAATCCGCATTCGCTCTACTATTTCAGCGGCAGGCTTCGTGTAGCAGACTACAGCCTGCCCCAGCTTGCCTGGCTCCCTGCCGGGCAGTCGCTCAATCAGTTGGGGCTGCGCTATGCAGCTCCTGAACTCTTTGAAAATGCCTACCATCAGCATTCGGATCAGTACAGCCTGGCCCTGCTCTACGCGGAAATGCTCACCGGGCAATTGCCCATTCACGGCAATACCCTGAACCAATGGCGGGAACAGCGGCGGAGTATGAAGTTCGATCTGAAACTGCTGCCCGCTCACGAACACGAAGTGCTCTACAAGGCGCTGGAGTATGAACCCAGCAGACGCTATGCATCATGCACGAGTTTCCTCGAGAACCTGATTCAGTCAATTCAGAATTCCAGTGGATACCGCAAGAAATCTCAGGATCCCAAGACAGCAACTGATGCCTCGCTCATGCTGACGGGCGAGACCGTTCCGATCATCCCCCAGAATGAAGTAGACATCATCGTCAGGCGATTGATCCAGGTGATCGCGATGAAGACGGTCTACAACAAGGATCAAGGCATCCGCTTTCTGATCGATGATCAGGGCAAGGTCATCCATCGCTGTGCTGCCTGGCTGCCGGGCGGATTGGCCACCAAGAAGCTGGAAGGCTTTGCACATGAATGGGATGCCAAGCTTGTACATGTGAACAACCAGACGCACGAATACATCTACAAGATTCGGATGGGGCAAAGCATCTGGCAGAAGCTGGTGGGACGGAAAGCTGAGTTCATCGAGATTCGCATTCACATGGTTCCGCCCAAGGAAGTGAACGTCAAGCAGACCGAAGTGGAGATCCAACTGGGTTACACCGATGCCAAGCCCGAAAATGAACGAGACAGGCTCGAAATCGTGGTACCGGCATTGCTGTGCAGCTTAAGAACCTACTTGCTGGCCAAATCCGAAGCACGTGTCGCTGAACGGTATAAGCACCAGACCAAGGTCTACCTGTATCCGGTCTATGTCAACAGCATGGGTGATCCGGTGGCAGGGATAACACAAGACATCAGTTATTCGGGAATGCGGGTCTTTTCCACTTCCGAGTTCACGGCGAACGACTGCATCGTCCAGATTCATACTGCTGAGTTCGGCTCGCTGATCCTGCCTGCCAAGGTGTTGCGCTGCGAACCACTCTCCACCGGGATGTACGACATCGGCCTCAAGTTTTAGCGGATTGAAAACTATAGATACTGGTCGCTGATTGTGTTATCCTAATCGAATCCCACCTACTTCTGAGCATTGAGAATGCAGGACTGAGCACTGACTTCTCAGGACTCAGCACCCAGGACTCCGCACCATCATCATGCTTCGATACCTTCTCCTTTCCGTCTGCATCATGGCCTGTTCAGGCATCGCAGCCGCTGAGGATGCCAATTTGGATCTCTTCGAGAAAGCCATTCGTCCGCTGTTTGCCCAGCAATGTGTGAGTTGCCATGGGCCGCAGAAACAGAAGGGTGGGCTTCGGCTGGATGAACCGCAGTTCATCACCAGGGGAGGCGATTCCGGCAAGATCATCATCGCGGGCTCGCCAGAGAAGAGCCTTCTCTTTCAAGCGGTCAGTTATAACGACGATGCCCTCAAGATGCCGCCTCGAGGCAAGTTGCTTGCCGAGCAGATGGAAAGCCTGCGCCGCTGGATTGCAGGCGGAGCTGCGCTGCCCTCTTCAAACCATACCACCAAGGCCAGTACGGCCAGTTTTCCACTTGCTGAGCGAGTGAAACACTGGTGTTATCAACCACTCCAGCAGGCAGCCTTGCCTGACATGAGCAATCCAACGAGCAACCCCATCGATGCGTTTGTTCAGCATGCCTGGAAGAGACAGGGGCTGAAACCTGCCCAAGAAGTGAACAAGGCTGCCTGGCTCCGTCGGGTGACGTTCGATCTTATTGGTTTGCCCCCCACCGCTGAAGAACTGCTGGCTTTCGAACAGGATACCACTGCGGAAGCATATGCCAAAGTGGTTGATCGACTGCTGTCCCGTCCCCAGTACGGCGAACGCTGGGCCAGGCATTGGCTCGACCTGATGCGCTACGCCGATACGCTAGGCCACGAATTTGACTTCGATCTCCCCAACGCTTGGCGTTACCGCAACTACCTGATTCGAGCACTGAACGAAGATGTTCCCTATCAGCAGTTCGTGCGTGAACACCTGGCAGGCGATCTGATTCCAAAGCCTCGCATCAACGCCAGGGAACACTGGAACGAATCGATCCAGGCTACCGGCTTTCTGTGGCTGGGTGAAGGCAAGCAGGCTCCCGTGGACGTCCGCCAGGAACAGGCGGACCGTATCGATAACCAGATCGATGTCATCGGCAAAGCCTTTCTGGGCCAGACCATTGCCTGTGCCCGCTGCCATGATCACAAGTTCGATGCCATTGCCACCAGAGACTACTACGCCCTCTATGGGGTACTGAAGAGCTCCCGGTATCAGCAGGCCATCATTGATGATGTTGCCGATCTGGAGCCAACTTACACAGCCCTATCGAAGCTGGTGTCGAGCCAGCAAACGTCTGCGACACAACCACTCAGCCCAAAAGAGATGGCACCACTGCAGTTGCTGACCAATGCCAGTTCCCAGGGCCCAGCCTGGCAGTTCAGCATCAATCCTGCAGAGATCTGCTCGGTGCATCCCAAGACGAAGAAACCGATGCTGCGGACGATCCCTGCTGGCAGTTGGGATAGCGGCATGCTCAGCGATAAACTCGAGGGCGCTCTCCGCACCAAGACGTTCACCATCGACCAACCCTATCTGCATGTCGGTGTGGCCGGCCATGGCGGGCGCGTTCGACTCGTCGTCGATGGATTCTCCGTCATTCGCGATCCCATCTATGGCAGCCTGCGTCGCATTGTAAATAATCTGGAGCCTGCCTGGCTCACGTTCAACGTCACGGCGTGGAGAGGTCGTGAAGCCTATCTCGAATTCCTCGATGGTGGTCCAGCCGATTTGAGCATGTCGCTCGATCATGCTCCGGGCCATGAAGCCTGGCTGCAGGTGCAACAGGCCCACCTCAGCAAGGACGCCAAACCTCAGACTAAATTATCATCGCCCAAGACGGGAGATGTCAATGATCCGAAGTGGAAAACCTTCCTTGAACAAAAGCAATCTCTCGAAGCCAGGCTCCAACCTGCCCGGTACGCTCTCGCCACCGCCGAAGGCAGCGGCAGCGACGAACAGGTCTTCATCCGAGGCAACCACCGTTTGCCGGGCGAACGTGTGCCACGTGGGCTCTCCACCATCTTTTGTGGCACAGCTCCGCTGCCCGTTGAAACAGGTTCAGGTCGGCTGGCTCTTGCAGAACGGCTGACCAATCCCGAACTCAACCCCCTTCTCGTTCGTGTCATCGTCAATCGCTTGTGGAAGCATCATTTTGGCGAAGGATTGGTGCGAACCGTGGACGATTTCGGGCACATGGGCGAAGCTCCATCGCATCCAGAATTGCTCGATTTCCTCTGCAACCAGTTCATCACTGACGGCTGGTCGCTCAAGAAGCTCCATCGACTGATGGTCTTGAGCAGCACCTATCGCCTGGGCAACAGCATCGACGATCCAGCAAAGGATCCCCAGCGACGCTGGCTGACGCACCTGCCCCTTCGCCGTCTGGAAGCAGAAGCCTGGCGTGATTCCATGCTTGCCATCGCAGGCAAGCTCCGCACCGAGGGAGCGGACGCCGGTGTAATGCCACACCTGACCAGCAGCATGCAGGGACGAGGCAAGCCCGGCGTCAGTGGCCCACTCGATGGAAATGGCTACCGTAGCATCTATCTCAGTGTTCGTCGCAACTTTCTTCCTTCGTGGGCAACCGCTTTCGATTTCCCCACACCATTCACTGCCATTGGAAAGCGATCCGTTTCGAATACGCCTGCCCAGGGTCTTACCCTCATGAACGATCCCCTGGTGCTTCATCTGGCTGAAGTCTGGGCTGAGAACCTGCTGAAGCAGAACCTCGATACCAACCAGCGACTGCACAGAATGTACATGCAGGCATTCTGTCGACAGCCTGTCAGCGATGAACTGCAGACGATGCAGCGCTATCTCGCAGAACATCCTGCCGGGAACGAGAAGAAGGCATGGACGGATATCGCCCATGCCCTCTTCAGCAGCAAAGAGTTTATTCTGATACCCTGATCAATTATCCCTTGATCACACCAATCGGGCGAAGCCTGGCAACCTTCCTCGAGATGCCCGCCTTGTGGACGACTTCCACCACCATGTCAACATCCTTGTAGGCGTCGGGCTGCTCTTCCGCGAGACCCTTCCAGCTGCGGGCACGAGCAATCACGCCACGGGCTTCCAGTTCCTTGTCGATCCGTCGCCCCTGGGCATGTTTGACCGCTGCCGTCCGGCTCATGCACCGCCCTGCCCCATGGCACGTGGTGCCAAACGACTTGGCCATGCTGCCCGGCTGACCGACCAGCACCCAACTGGCACGTCCCATATCGCCCGGAATGATAACCGGCTGACCGATTCCCTGGTACATGCTGGGCACCTCGGGGTGACCCGCGGGGAAAGCACGGGTTGCTCCTTTGCGGTGGACCCATACTTTTTTGGTGGCCTTGCCGACTGTGTGCTCTTCCAGCTTGGCGATGTTATGTGCCACATCGTACACCTGCGACATCCGCAGCGATTCCCACGACTGCCCCAGTACACTGGCGAAAACTTCGCGGGCCTGCCACATCAGGAGCTGGCGGTTGCACCAGGCAAAGTTCGCTGCTGCCCGCATCGCCCCCAGATACTTCTGACCTTCCGGGCTATGTACCGGAGCACATGCCAATTGTCGGTCTGGCAGCTTGATGCCATACTTTTCCGGCACCCCGCGAAGCATTGTCAGGGCATCATCACAGACCTGATACCCCAGCCCACGTGAACCACTGTGGATCATCACGACCACCTGGCTCTCGTACAAGCCCATGGTTTGGGCCGCTGCTGCATCGTGAATCTGATCGACAACCTGTACTTCGAGGAAATGGTTGCCTGAACCCAGTGTTCCACATTGCTGGGCGCCACGGTCCAGCGCCCGGTCACTGACAAAGCCAGGCTCCGCTCCTGCAAGGTATCCTTCTGCTTCAGTGTGATCGATATCGCTCTGGGTGGCCAGTCCGCGCCTGATCAGGTAGCGCGATCCTTCGCTCATCAGATCACGCAGTTCATTCCGCTGGAAACTATACTGCCCGGTACGCCCTACCCCGGCTGGAACCGTGTTGAAGAGAGTCTCGACCAGCGAACGCAGCTTGGGTCGAATGGTGTCGTAATCCAAATTAGTACGCACCAGGCGTACCCCACAGTTGATGTCGTACCCCACTCCTCCCGGCGAAATAACACCACCATCCAGTGGATCAGTCGCACAAACACCACCGATGCAGAAGCCATACCCCCAATGAATATCGGGCATGGCCATTGAAGCCACCTGAATGCCCGGCAGCGTAGCCACGTTAGCCACCTGCTCTGGCGCGGTGTCGGCACGAATGTGTTCGATCAAAGTATCATCAGCAAAAATGAGCCCATCAACGCGCATATCCTCACGATAACTCTTCGGTATGCGCCAGAGAGTATCATCTACACGTTCGAGTGGGCCGTGGTAACTTTCCTTGGCCATGGTGCTTTCCCTGTTTCAGTTAAATATCGAGAATGACTTCTCCAAGCCAATCGCCATCAGCTTGATGTTCCAGCTTCAGTTGATGATAGGTGACAGCTTTCACTTCGTGATCTAACTGATGCTTGACATCATCGCGTGGTTCACCGGAAACGATCGCATGTAAAGAATCACCCTGCACTGTGACAGAAAATTGGCAAAGCACAAGATGCTTTGCATCAAATACATAAAGCAGTTCATTGAGCCAGTCAAAGAGCATCAACTCGCGATCTGCCTGCTTGAGCTGGATTTCCAGATGGATTAACGGTTGAACTTCTGACAGATTTTCCACCAGTAATTCGAAGAGAGCTGTTCCCGCTTCTGCCAGCAGCCCTTCCAGGCTAGCATGGCGAATACGAAGCCCTAGATCTGCTGTATGTTCAAATACTTCGTGCATAGCAGTAATTCTCCTCGTCCTTACTGATCATTCAGCATTCTGGATTGTTCATTACTCCATGCACTTTCTATCAGAGATGAATATCCTTCAGAGCTTATTCTCCATGGTAGTTCATGCACACTGAAGCAATCATATAGCAAACTCATGCTGTAATGTTGAACAAAAAATAAGAAAATGTAGACATCATGAACAGATTATTCTAATACATCACACATGGTGGTAAATCTACACAATTTGACACGAGGACGTTATGAGCAAGGCAGGCAAACCAGGGCGCGGCGAGAAAGCACAAGCCATTCGTGAAGCTCTCAAAAGTCACCCCCATCTGAAGAACCGTGAATTGGCAGAACTGCTGATGAGCAAAGGTATCAAATGCTCCAGCCAGGATATTGCCAATCAGAAGGCACGCTTCAAGCGACTCAGTGGTGAATCTTCCAAGCAGACCTTTACCGTTGATGATCTGCGCAAGGTCAAGACCATCGTTTCTGAATCAGGTGGGCTCAAGACTCTACTGAACAAGCTGAACGAGGTAGATCGCCTGGCTGAACAGGTCGGCGGGATCGACAAGCTCCGCAAGGGCCTCGAAGTACTCTCCGAGTTCAACAGCTAGTTGAAAGTGGCGCTGGTGGGACTTGAACCCACACGGAGCTTACGCTCCAAGGGATTTTAAATCCCTTGTGTCTGCCGATTCCACCACAGCGCCTTCATGCTGCGACTCCTAGAGTTACAGTTACAGGTGATTTCGTCAATACCCTCTGGAACTTACCAGGGGGTTTCTCTTTGGACTGTGGGCAGGTCAGCGGGGTTCACCGGAGTTGTTGGTTACTGATTGTTTGTTGTCGGTAAAGTGCTGTAAGATATCCCTTTTCCCATCCCCTACTCGCTGCTCCCCATTCCCTCACTCCCTCGTATGACTCAAGTCTTCGACAGAGCACTGATCCTCACTGGCCCCACTGGTTCAGGAAAGTCTGCGCTGGCTCATCGTCTTGCTCGTGAATTTCCCATGGAAATCATCTCCATGGATTCGATGGCACTCTATCGACACATGGATATTGGTACTGCCAAACCTTCGCAGCAAGAACGGCAGGAAGTTCGCTACCACCTGGTCGATTGTCTCGATCCCTGGGAGAGTGCTTCAGTCGCCTGGTGGCTGGAACAGGCAGAACTGGCTATCCAGCAGATACTCGACAGGAAACACATCCCTCTCATCGTCGGCGGCACGCCACTCTACCTCAAAGCACTTTTGCATGGAATGTTCGAAGGCCCGATCATTGATCCCGGAATACGGCAGAAGCTGGAAGCACAATCAGCAGCAGAGCTGTTTCGTGAACTGGAACCCATCGATCCAGACGCGGCCCGCCGCATCCATCCCCACGATCATAAAAGGCTGGTCCGTGCTCTCGAGGTGTATCAGCAGACCGGCCAAACCCTCACTTCGCTGCAACAGCAGTTTCATGCAATACCAAAGGAACGCCGCTACCCTGTGCTCTGTGTTGATCTGCCTCGCGAACTGCTCTACTCGCGCATTAACCAGCGGGTCGATGGCATGATGCAACTCGGCTGGCTGGAGGAAGTAAAACTACTGCAGGCGATGCCCCAACCGCTCAGCAAAGAAGCAGCACAAGCTGCCGGTTATAAGGAATTACTCGAGCACCTTGCCGGGCACGCTGCCTTGGACGAGACCATCGACCGCATCAAAACAAGAACCAGGCAACTTGCCAAAAGGCAACTCACCTGGTTTCGTCATCTGCCCGGTATCATCCCACTCCCCCCGGCTGAAGCGGAGGCAGAGTTGCGGAATCAAATATCTTCCATCACCCCGGCCATGGGGTCGGCTGGTTCGCCCTTATAGAGCTTGCGGTTGATGTTCGCATTGTA
>CAYPJB010000004.1:0-32280 GCA_964410845.1 uncultured Bacteroidales bacterium
AACTGGCTAAGCCACCGGAGCCACCGCCGCCTCCACCCCAGGCTCAACTTGATCTCTACATGCAGAAGAAGGACAACAACGACAACAAACTCAACATCACCGTTGTCATCCATAAGCCTGACCCTTGCCCACCCTGGCTGCACGCCAAGTGGAAGAGCTATTGCGATTCGATTGTGAACGGCCTTTGTTCCCACCTTATTGCTAACAAGCTGAAGTGATACCTCTTCCCCCGTCGCTTCTCCCCGTCATCGATCTCCGACAGGGCTATGCTGTCCATGCAGTAGCAGGGAACCGTGCTGCATATCAGCGACTACGCAGCCGATGGTGCGACACACCAGGCGATGTCATGCAGTTGCTGGAAATGCTTCGAACAGAGTTGGGGCTGGACGAGTTCTACATCGCTGACTTGGACGCTATTGCAGGCATCGGGCATCATCACCCCCTCATCCGGCATCTCGTTGAACAGGGTTATCGTATCTGGCTTGATTCTGGGTTGCGATCGCTCCACGATCTAGAGGCTATGCAGCAACTAGGTGTTGAATACATCATCCTCGCCAGTGAAACCATGAAGGTCGATGCCTGGCATCGATTGAAAGATCATCCAGCTTGTGAGAAACTGGTCTTCAGTCTTGATCTGTACCAGGGCAAGCTGCGGTCAACTGCTGAATTATTGGCTCATATGGAGCCGATGGATATTGTGAATACGGTTGTGAGTTGGGGTATTCGTCGAATCATCGTTCTGGATATTGCCAACGTGGGGACATCTGCGGGTTGTTCGACCCTGCCACTCTGCCAACAGATCAAGGCACTTCACCCTGCAGTGGAGCTGATCACTGGAGGTGGCATCCGGTCCCTCGCTGATATCGAACAGTTGGAGCAGTCGGGCATTCAACGTGTTCTGGTCGCCACCTGGCTACACGATGTTGCTACCACTTTCGCTCTGTCACCCACTGCTTAGCCCGTTCCGTCTCGGCGTTCATGCGTCGTTCCAGTTCGCGGGCGTAGGGTTCCATTTCTTCCTTGCTGAGGTTCTTCGGTACTACCAACGGTTCGCCTGCAATCCCTGCGGCCCTGCTGAAGGGTTTTGGTATTCCGAATCGATCCCAACTGCGAGCGTACCAGGCATTGTGGTAATGCACGCCAATGGGGATGATGGGAAAGCCGGTACGTGAGGCGAGGAAAATGGTGCCTAGCTGGGCTTCACGGCGAGGACCACGTGGGCCATCGGGGGTAATGCTGAGGTGCAGGTTTTTGGATGCATCGAGCATGCTCATAAGCGCCGGGACGCCACTCTTGGCCGTGGAGCCACGCACGACACGAAGACCTAATCGCTTGACCACCTGGGCGATGATTTCACCATCGGAATGATTGCTGATGAGAATAGCCACATTGCGATGATGGCCATAACGACCAGCCATGTAGAGAATTGCTTCATGCCAGAAAGCATAGATGTAGCGACCCGTGTTATCGGGATGACTGGGCAGCAATTTAGGTTCAAACAGATACTCGCGTGTCCGCACGGTGTTCATCAGCAGCCGAACGACACCAGCCGTGAGCAGGCCAACCAGTTTCAGCAATCCGGGCTGGCGAAGCTTCATGCTTGTTTCATCCTGAGTGCTGAGTCCTGAGCCTGACAAATCATTCGACGTTGATCAGGAGCTTGATCGGCTCTTTCTGCCCCTGGAGGTAGACCTTCACTTCAGCATCAAAAGGAGTGTCTCGCGTTAGATTCTGTTCGAGCGATACCTGATAGGTAACAGACGCAGCAGCCTGGCTGACCACCGTGACCACGATACCGGGGCTGGCTTCTACCCGTTCGACAGGCACTCCCTGGCCGTGCTGATCTCGCAGAGTTACAGTCTTGGTCGGAGAGATGCTTTTGGACATAGTGACGAGATAAGGCGACATGACATAACGTGTCTTGGCCTTCTTCACCACGGTGATGGGAATGCGAAGTACGGGATACGTCACGTCTGAAGTATAGACAACGACTTCATGATCGTGTCGTCCAGCGGGCAAGTCATCACGGACGCTTACTTTGAGGGCATACTGGGCTGCGGTCTGGGTCGCATCGGGTTTCACCCATTCGATGTCGAGATAGGGAGAGGTACGTTCCAGCTTGATCGGCTTGATCGGGGTGGTTCGCTTATCCAGAATTGTGATTGTCTGTGGACGAGGCTTTTCACCATAGCAGGTAATGGCTGAGGGGGTGACGATGATCTCCTGCACAACACGGCCTGTAATGATGAACTGCTGCTCTTTGAGTTGGGCACCTTCCGGGTAACGGAGTTTGATGCCGTAGGTGGTCGGGCCGGGGTTCGAGACAAGGGTGTTGACATCGAGTTTCAGAGTGCCCGTAGCCCCGGGGGCCAGGGTAGATGGTTCAAGAGTGGGTTGAATGCAGCCACAACTCGATTTGAGTTCCTGCATGGTGATGGCAGAACTGGCGGTGTTGGTGACTTTGATCTGGTAGTTGAAGACCTGCCCGGCTTTCACTTCGCCAAGATCAATGGTCGGCGGATCGAAGGCGAGTTGCGCGCGAGCTTGCGTTACGGTAAACAACAGCATCAATAGCGATAGTACTTTCTGCCTATTCATAATTACCTCCGTGCGAGCTCAGGTTATAATGCTTGTTGCTTGAACGAGCAATGTCACGTGACGATGGACAATATCTCCTCTTCGCACTCTGCGCATTAATTCTCTGCGGCCTCTGCGTTTCAATTCTAAACGCAGAGGTCGCAGAGGAGGAAAGACCCGGAGTACGCTGAAGAGAATTCGCGTGTACATGCCATAACTCACTAAACATCATCAACTTACGTAAATATCGCAACTTCCAGAAAACTGGACTAGGCAAGCCAGGGGACTTACGTTACTGTTGTGCCACGCGGCAACTACCGCGCTCATGACATGACCTCACGGATTGAGGTTATTACCAAGCTGGCCAGGGAGGGCGCAGTATGAAGTCGCGACATTCTCTTGCACATCGACGTCATACACGGCGCGGCATCCTCGCTCTCGAACTCCTCCTCATTCTTCCTATTCTGTTGCTGCTCATCCTGGCGATGGTCCAGTTCAGTTTGACCATCCATGCTCGTCAGCAACTGGTGGCAGCTAGCCGGGAAGGCTGTCGCATTGCAGCACTGGGTGGTGACCTGGGAGAAGTGGAACGTACGGTTCGACGAACACTGGGTAATGGCCGACTGGCTGATGCGGACATTGAACTCACTGACGAATCAGGGAAATCCATCGAAGCGGGGCAAGCGGTGCCCACTGGGGAAGCGGTGGCGGTCTGGCTTCGTTTACCAACGGTACACGCAGTGCCGGATCTACTGCGATTCATGGGATACAGCATCAAGGGAGACGAGATTATTGCTCGTACCTTGATGAGGCGAGAATAACTACGCTCAGGATGAGCAAGCTATAGGCAAGGAGCCAACAATGCGTGCAAGCACCATGTTTGCGTTAATCGTCGCGGTGCTCGTCGGCCTGGGAGCTGCGGTGGCAGCCAAGGCGACAGGCGTGTTCAATCGTGCGGAACCGAAGAAGGAGCCGCCACCCATCATGGTGCTGGCAGCGGCAAGCAATATCTTCGAAGGCAATATGATTCAGACTGCCGATGTCCGAGTTCGTCCTGCATCACTGCAGGAAGTGGAACAGTTGCGTCGGGGTGAGTTGTTGCCTGCAATGCCACAGGCTGTTGTCAAGCGATTCGCGAAGATGAGCATTCCCGCTGATGCAGCCATCCGGAAGGACTACCTCGAAGACCTCATTGCTCCGGGGGAACTTCGAACACGAGTTGCTCCTGGAATGCGGGCAGTCAATCTGGCTATTCCCAAACATCATGCCGCAGGTGGCCTGATCAACGTCGGTGACTGGGTGGACATTCAACTGATGGCTGCCATCGAAGCTCCGGCAGTGCCGCTTCCCGGGGGGGCAGCTGCAGCTGGTGGCACTACGGCCCAGGCGGCCATCATCACACGCGCTGCCCGTGTGATTGCCAAGCGGAACAGCCTCTGGCCTGTGCAGACACCACTGGGCCCAGACTGCCCAGTGAACTTTACGCTGGAAACGAATCCTTACCGAGCGGCACTGATCGAGTTCGCCAAGGATAAGGGAACACTGGTACTGCTTCCGGTAGGTGATACCGACAAGCGAGTGCTGGAAGCCCGCCGAAGCGATTTGATGAATCAGTCAACCAATCCAAATCCGGTCATGAATGTGTCTTACAACATGGCTGAGAGCAATGAGTACCGCGAAGAAGACAAGCGTGTTGGCAACTTCCTCAATGGCAACTACGTGATCAGTGAAGGCGACCTGGTTCGCATCTTTCAACTGAAGTATGTGCCTCCTACTCCTCCATCCCCAGTCGCCAAGATTGAGAAAGTGGTTGGCATCAACACCGCTGGCTATTCAAAAGGTGGCATCGGGGCAAGCAATAACTCAATAGAAGAAGGTAACGCCGGAGCCATTGCCCAGCGTAGTGGGCCTTCTGTGGGTAGCTATACCGTCGGTGGAAATCAATCGAGCCCTTTCCGATTTCGTCCTCCTGAAGCACCTGCTTCGTGCAACACGTGCCAGACGGGTCGAGGGAAGTGCGGACAGAAGTAGTAGCTATTTGCTACCGAAAGATTCAACATGATTTACAGCAAGAACAAACCGAAACGCCGTGGAGCCATGTGGCCGTTGCTCTTGGCTTGCCTGGCGCTCATGCTGGCTGGGCTTGCTCTTGCTGTTGATTCGGCACTACTCTGGCAGGCACGACAGGAACTGCAGGTGGCTGCCGACGCCAGTGCCCTGGGGGCAGCTCTTGAGCTGGCCGACGACCAGTTACTGCTTCGTCGCCCGGGTGTAATGCATCATGTCCTGCAGCGATCCAGCCGCATGGCCCAGGCAATTGCGTATCAGCATCATGTACTAGGTGTGCCGCAGAAACTGGTCATTGAAGATCCGGATCAGAACGATGTGGTAGCAGGTTTTCATGTAGCCCATCAAATGGGAATTCAGCCAGCCAGCGATGCAGATCTGGATAGTCCGTTTCTCAATGCCATCGAAGTGACAGCCCGGCGAACTCGTGAGCGGGGCACGCCCGTCGGTCTCTTTTTCACCCGTCTCTTTCGCCTCGAATCGGCGAATGTTGCTGCCCATGCTATCGCTGCACTGGATCGTCAGGTGATCGGTTTTCGACCTGTTGGGCAACTCAGCGTGCCTCTCATGCCTGTAGCTATATTCACGGATCCCACTGGGATCGATGAGCATTCCTGGGATGCCCAGATTGAGAAACCCCTGAGCCAGGGTGGCGGCTACGATGAGTTTGCCTACCAGAAGGCCAGTCGGCGCTGGGTACACACCAGTGAAGGCACCAAGGGCGATGGGCTGCCGGAGTTCTTGCTCAAACTGCCACTCGGCACCAATCTCGAAGAGGCAAACGCCACCTTGCTGCAGATCGGCAAGGCGAATGCGTTCTTGCGTCAGGTCGAAACGGGCATTCTGTCTGCTGACCTGGAAGAGTTTCAGGGACAGTTCAGTCTCGGTTGGGACGGACAACTTCCTGTGGAGGAGTTGCCATTGCCAACGTCGCGCACTCTGGAACAACTCGTCGCCAGACTGAACAAGCTTCAGGAAGCAGGCGAGGCACGTATCTGGCCACTCTACCAGCGTTTTGAATCCGGTGTGATGGTACAGGGCTTTGTTGCAGCGCGAATCGCTCAGGTTGAACAAACAGAAGCTTATCTGCAAGTTATCTTGCAGCCCACAATACTCACGACAGGCTCTGCTATCACTGATGGTACAGCGGCAGAAAACGCCTTTGTCGGCAAAATCAAACTCGTTCGTTGAACGAGAGGAAACACCAGCCTCGGCTGGTCTGGAATCTTATGCCAGTGATTCATTCAACGGGTGTGACGGCGGACACCAGTCACATTTCGGAATCCTGGTGTGAGCGCTCCCGGAAATGGACGGATTGCCAGCGAGGGAAGTTATGATCCCCGCCCTCGCTGGTGATCCTTCGCTCCGGGAGTCTGAAACAAGGAAGTCTGCCATGTCACAAGAACTAGCTGTTCGCCAGCAGCGACTGAAAGCAGACATCCACCGGCAGATGGTGGAGATGCTCGATGTCAGCAAGCTGGGCCACTGGCCTGAAGATCGTCTCCGCCGAGAACTGCGTGGTCTGGCTTCGAGATTGCTCGCCCAGGCGCCGGAGATGCTCAGCCAGGTAGAGCGCGAACGGCTGGCTGATGAAGTCATTGACGAAGCTTTTGGCCTGGGGCCACTCGAAGGATTGCTCTCCGATCCAACCATCACCGATATTCTCGTGAACGGGCCGAAGTCGGTGTATGTCGAGCGGCGTGGAGTTCTGGAGCAGACGCCCATTGTCTTTGCTGATGAACATCACCTGTTGCAGATCATCCAGCGTATTGCAGCTAAAGTCGGCCGGCGTGTGGATGAACAGTCGCCGATGGTCGATGCCCGCTTGCCGGATGGCTCGCGTGTGAATGCGGTGATCCCGCCGCTCGCGCTCGAAGGGCCGATGCTTTCTATCAGACGGTTCGGCGTGCGACTCGGAGTAGAAGACCTTCTCGCCGGTGGCTCGATCCCTGCTGAAGCGATGGCTTTCCTGCAGGCTGCTGTCGAAGCACGAATCAGCGTACTCGTCAGTGGCGGAGCTGGCTCTGGCAAGACGACATTACTCAACGCCTTGTCGCGTTCGATTCCTGATGATGAACGGCTCGTCAGCATTGAAGATGCAGCTGAACTCTGCTTGCAGCAGCGTCACGTGGTTCGTCTGGAAACACGTCCTCCGAATATGGAAGGAGCGGGTGAAGTGAAACTCCGCGATCTGGTCAAGAATTCATTACGTATGCGACCGGATCGGATCATCATCGGCGAAGTGCGTGGAGCGGAAGCGCTTGACATGCTTCAGGCCATGAACACAGGGCACGAAGGATCACTGACGACGATCCATGCTAATGATGCCCGTGATGCACTGGCCCGTCTCGAAATGATGGTAATGATGGCAGGGTTCGAGTTGCCTATCTCGGTGATTCGCCAGTACATCCGCTCAGCCATCACAGTCATCGTGCATCTCTCCCGGCTCAAGGGGGGCAAACGCAAGATGCTCAGACTTTGCGAAGTAGTAGGCTTGCGTGATGGTCGTTACCTGGTTCGTGATCTGTTCCGTTATCAGCAACAAGGCGTGCGTGACGGCAAAGCGTTTGGCAGTTACTTTGCCACCGGCAAACGACCCAAGTGCTTACAGCGATTGCACGCAGCAGGTATGCATCTGCCTGATGAAATGTTCAGCAAACGCATCCTGGCCACCAGAAGCGAGTTCGATCAGCCTCAGTGGAAGAATCGACTGCATGTCGAGCAAGCCATGAAGGGAGCAGTATGAGCCAGGAACAAACCCTCATCGCTGTCCTCAGTGGCGTGGTTACTGCATTAGTCATGGCAGGCATACTGGGCGGCCGAATGATGATAGCCCGTCGCCGTGCTGCACTGGCCAGTAGTCTGGGTGCTGTGGAGGCAGAAGAGACGCTGGCTGCTGCTCTGCCGTTGCCTGAAGCGAAGAATACATCGGAAAGGGTAGATCGACAGTTCGATCAACTCGTTACCGGCACAGGAATTGATATTACTTCCGAACAGATGATTGGCGTCATTCTGCTGTGCGGCGTCGGGAGTTGTGCAGGGTTCTACCTCTGGCGCGACGAGCTTTGGCTGGCACTCCTTGGCTTTGTCATTGGGTTGGCGGTTCCCATTGCCTACTTGATGGTGATGGCGGGGCAGCGTCGCAGGCAGATTCATCAGCAGATGCCAGATGCGATTTATCTCCTGTCGCGGTCCCTTCGTGCTGGACTAGGCATGGAGCAAGGCTTTCACCTGGTTGCCAGTGAAAGTCCTCAACCGCTCGGCGATGAATTGCGTCGTGTTTCAGAACAGGTTAAGCTTGGGCTCACCGTGCCCACAGCATTGCAAACTGCTGCACAGCGAGTGTCCGTTCTCGATTTCAGCGTCTTCGCTGCGATTATTTCGATCCATCGCACCACGGGTGGTCAGTTGCCCATGCTGTTGGATCGCCTGGCATCTGGCATTCGTGACCGTGTGCAATATCAGGGACAGTTCAGAGCTGCGACAGCGATGGGTCGCATCAGTGCCATTGCCCTGGGCGCGGCAGTACCACTAATCTTCCTCTGGTATGTGCTCTTTCAACCAGAAACGGTGCAGATCTTCATCAACACACCAGGTGGTATGGCCATGCTTGCCACTGCGTTCAGCCTCGAAGCAGTGGGAATCTTCTGGCTCTATCGCTTGCTGCGAACTGATAGCTAACGGGGACATAACGATGTATTCGGAACTCCTGGAATGGGGCATCCCCGTACTGATCTTCATCGTGGTGGCGAGCGGCTTTTACTCACTGATCGCCCGGCAGATGGAAGATCGGCGACGGGATCGCCTGCTGAAGCAAACCGCCATTGACGATGGCCTGTCAAAATCCGATCTGTTGCTGGGCGATTACACACCCGCACTGGCTGCTCAGTTGCCAGTGGCATCGTTCGATCAGAGTGACATTGCCAGGGAACTGAAGACAGCAGGTTACTATGGCAGCACCGCTATTCTTGAATATGCTGCGGTACGTACCGTCCTCGTGTTGGCGCCATTGATTGCCACCGGCCTGATCGCCCTGATGGTAGAAAAAGAGCAGATGAACCGTGTGCTCGTCATAGGGTTCATCGCGACGGGGTTAGGTTACAGTTTGCCTCGCATCTACCTGCATCTCAAAGGGAAGGAACGCATACGTCAACTGGAGAATGCCTTGCCGGTTACGGTTGACATGCTCACGCTTTGTATCAGCGGTGGTCAGACGCTGCAGGCTTCGATGAAACGTGTGGCGAAGGAGATTGCTCCAGCCCATCCGTTGATGGCGAGTGAACTGACCATTACCCAGCAACATTCCGAACTGAGCAATCTGCCACATGCACTGAAACAACTGGCAGATCGTGTTCCTGTCGGCGAGATGCGGAACCTGGCCCTCATCCTTGCACAGGCAGAACGATTAGGCAGCGAGACGGGTACCGCGCTGCTCGAGTATTCCACCAATTTGCGAACGGGACTGAAGCAGCGAGCCGACGGTCGAGCCAACCAGGCGATGTTCTGGATGCTGTTTCCCACTATTCTTTGCCTGTGGATACCAGCTGCCATCTTGCTGGTGGGGCCAGCTATCCTCGAATTTCGCACTCAACGGCAGAGCATTACCAAGGAATGGAAAGAAGCACGGCAGAAGCTTAAGGAATCCAAGCAGCAGGTGAATCCTGCGTCAAAGGAAGCTCCTGCCGAATCATCAGGCGAGCTAGTGCAAGCCGGTGCCAATGTACCAGCGCGTGAGTAAAGGTTATGGTCAGGCTTGCCATTGTTGAACTGTGTGTCAATGACTGGCCTGCAGCTGTTGAGTGGTTTCGTACAGTCTTCGATTTGCCGGTACTGATGAATGCAGAAGCAGAACAGTATGCCTTGCTCAATGCAGGCGATGTCAAGCTAGCGATCAAACATGATTCCACAGCCCAAACTGGTGATCAGGTATTACTGCAGTGGGAAGTGCCTGATCTGGAGAGTTGGTTGAAGCAGAGAAGTGTTAACATTCTCAAACCATTGAAGGTCAGCCATGAGGGCTATCGGCGAGTTATCATCGAGGGGCCAGAACAACGGCCCCTGCTGGTTTATGAAATGAAGCAATCTGCGGAGAAATAGTAATCCACCTCAAATGACGACAGGCTTCCCCAGTGATCGTCGCACGGGAACGAACTGGCCTGCATGCATCATCTGGTGTGTCGCCATCAGGATCCAGATCTGACCGGCTGTCGGGAACATTTTCTGCCATTGTTCGGGTGAAGGCTTGTCGAAGTCGGCATCGCTGCACTTGTTCAGTGCCGTGGTGAAAGCCTGGTGCACCTGCTTGATCAGATCGAGGTACTCCTGCTTGGTGCAGAAGTCACTCGGATTATCGTTGCCTTGCTTGGATTTGTCGTGTTTCTCGGCGAAGCCAGCGGGGAGTTGTGGAGCTGCGCCAGGAACGAGGGAGTTCAACAAGCCGCATTCTGAGTGAATCAGATGCCCCAGTTGCCAGGCTATGTGATTACAGCCTTTACCTGGGCGGAGCATCAGCTCAGCATCTGTCAGATCATTGATGTACTGAGTCAGCACCATCTGACTGATGTTCTTGGTGCTGAGGATGGCTTGCCTCGTATCCATGTCGGTTCCCTTTCAATGAGGAGAATTCTTCACTGAACATGATAGGAACGCATCACAGTATCATCAGCGTACTTATCGAATGATCATGCCTTCGACTTGCAATCAGGCCCTTCCAGTGGAGCCTTCTTTTGAGTGATGTTATTCTGTTTATCAGCTTTCAGCTGAGCTGTACGCTCGGTGTTGAGCTGGATGAAGCTCGTCCACTGTCCAGGAACATTGGCTTCTGCGTAGATGGCTTCCACCGGGCATTCTGGAACACAGGCTTCGCAATCGATGCAGTCGATCGGATCGATGTACAGCATCTTCTCATCTTGCCAGAAGCATTCCACTGGACAGACAACAACACAATCGGTGTACTTGCAATCGTGGCAACTGGCGGTAACAACGTGAGACATGGTATCCTCGTTCTGAAATGGACAATTTCTCATCGTCCTTTTCAGTATCTTTCTTATGACCTAAGGAAATCTCTAGCGACGCTGGCTGGTATTGTCTACTTCAGTTCCAACAGGTCGACATATTTCTTTCCTGTTCGTCAGCAAACAGTGCTAGGATGTGCACATTCCCAACCGATGCAGCCCGTAAGGAATTCGCCTGTTTATGCGTAAACTTATCCTGCAACTCGAGCAAAGTCGGCTGCTAATCACCTGTCTCCTGGTCGCGTTCTTCACATTACTCTTTCTTTACATCGACCATTCACCTGTATGGCATACTGATATCTGGGCGCACTTAAAGCTCGGTTCGTGGATGGTGGAACATGGCAGGTTGCCTGAAGCTGAGCCATTCTCGCCCTTTACGGAAGACAAGCGATTGATTCCCACTGCCTGGCTCAGCCAGGTGCTGATGTGGAAGGTCTACGAGGCCGGAGCCTGGATGCCTTTTCGCTGGGCATGGGATGACATTACCCAGCCCTGTGGCGTTATCGCACTGCGCACCATGCATGCGTTGTTGTTGCTTGCCCGGTTCCTCTTTCTCTTCTGGGCTTTTCAGCGATGGGGCGGGTCACGTCTTACAGCTTTTCTGGGGATGCTGGTTTGCGCGGTTCTGAGCTGGAACCATTTGACTGTGTTGCGTCCGCAAGTATGGGGAGAACTCTGCCTGGCAATCATGCTCTTTCTTGTCAGTCGCAAGCCCCCCACAAGACTGGCGACCTGGTGTACACCTGTCGTTATGGGGTTATGGTGTAACTTTCATGGCTCGTACATGAATGGTTTGCTGATCCTTCTGGGCATACTGGTAGCACGTATTCTTGTCGCTGTCAGGAAATCACAGCAGGGGGAAACCGAGGCTCTGCACTCGGCATTGGTGCGACGAACCTTCCGCATGTTTTACATCAGCATCCTGGTGGTGGGGTTCTGTAACCCTTACGGGAGCTTCCGCTGGTATGCAGATACACTCGGTTTCGCTCAGAATGCCAATGTTCGCATGATGGATGAATGGCAGCGACTCGATTGGAGCAGCCTCACTGGCAGACTCTTCCTGGGATCATTATGCCTGGTGGTGCTGACACAGCTCGTTGCCAAAACAAAGCACGTTGCAGGAATCAGCCTGGGGCAGGGGATTCTCCTGCTCTGCTTTGGCATTCAAACCGTCTTCTTCCAACGCATGATGCCCTGGTGGGCGATTATCTGTCCGTTTGTGTGTGTAGGCCCCTGGGCTCGCATCTTCGCGCTAGTTGACATACCACCGCTGCGACAATCCATCTTTCGCATCATCACCGAGATGGCTGTGGTGATGGCTGGTTTCTGGTGTGCATTTGCCTTCTCCAACGTGGGGAGCATGCTGATACACGAAGAAGCACCTGTTCTCAGCAAGATGCTGCACCCGGGAACGCCCCGCCTCCTTGATGTGATGGGAAAACGAAAACTTGCCAACCAAATGGATCCTGCCATTCATGAAGCGCTGAACCGTCCGGGGGCTGTGATCTTCGCTAGTGAGACCTTGGGGGATTATCTGTATTTTACGGGTCGTCACCCTGTGGTCGTCTTTACACATGTACAACTTTTTTCTGAAAAGCATTGGGAGCGGTGCATGGTGGTAAAAGAAGGTATTGAAAACTGGGAGAAGTACCTGCAGGAATGGAATGTACAGGTCATCTGTGTCGAGCCGGAACTCCATCCGGAACTGGTGACACAGGTGAAGCAATCGCCTAACTGGATCGTCAAGCTGGACGAAACCACGTCAGGCAGTAAACCAAATCCGAAGTCGCGTCACTTTATCGCCATCAGGAAATAGCGTAATGTCCTTGCCCTGGTTTCAGTCGTTGTTTGCAGAACGTATTGGTGGAGCGAACTACGGGCAGGGCACTGCCATTTACAAATTCGAGAAAATCAAGCGTGCAAAACGTGAAGCTCTGACACAGTTCCCCCATCGCACCCTGCTCGATTTCGGCATAGGTGAAAACGATGATATGGCTGATGCCAGTGTTCGTGACGTGCTCTGTGCTGAAGCCAACAAAGTGGAGAATCGTGGTTACGCTGACAATGGCATTGCTGCCTACAAAGAAGCTGCAGCTCGGTTCATGCAGCGTGAGTTTGGCGTCAAGCTGGATCCTGTGACTGAGATCAATCACTGTATCGGCACCAAGCCCGCATACGCCATGCTGCCTGCTGTCTTCATCAACCCCGGTGACATCACACTGATGACTGTGCCTGGCTATCCTGTCGCTGGTACGCATACCAGATACTATGGCGGCGAAGTCTATCCGTTGCCTCTGCGGAAAGAGAACAACTTCTTTCCTGATCTCAAGGCAATACCAGCGGATATTGCCAAGCGAGCCAAATTGCTCGTCATCAACTATCCCAATAGTCCGACCGGTCAGGTTGCCACGAAGGCTTTCTACCAGGAAGTCATCGATTTCGCACATCGCAATCAGGTAGTGGTCGTGCAGGATGCTGCGCACATTCTGCTCAGCTATCAGAATAAGCCCTTCAGCTTCCTGGAAATGGATGGCGCCAGGGAAGTCGGCGTTGAAGTGCATTCCATGTCGAAGGGTTTCAACATGATCGGCTGGCGAATGGGTTTTGTGGCTGGCCACGAACGCATCGTCCGGGCCTTTGCTGATGTGAAAGATAACAGCGATTCCGGCCAGTTCATGGCTGTTCAAAAGGCTGCTGCTTTTGCCCTGGATCAGCCACAGATCCCTGTAGCAGTGCGAAGCAAGTATCAGCGACGACTGGAAAAACTGGTTGCTGTTTTGAAAAGTGTCGGGTTTGATGCCAGCATGCCTGGCGGCACCTACTTCCTCTATGTGAAGGCTCCCAAGGGGTGCAATCATCGAGCTTTCGTCGATGCGGAAGATGTCTCGCAGTTCCTGATCACCAATCTGTCTATCTGCTGTGTGCCTTGGGATGATGCAGGTCCGTTTCTTCGCTTCTCAGTTACATACAGTGCTGCTGATGAAGCTGCAGAGGATCAGCTCATGAAGACAACTCACGAACGACTGAGCAGTCTGGAACTCGAGTTTTGAGATAGTTGTTCGCTTTCGAGCCATTTACATGTTATGGTAGATTGCTCAAAGGAAAGCGTTTGTGCCGACTCGTAATCTCAGGCATGATGCTGAACTAAACAAAGCCGCCCTGCATGCAAGATACGCTGTTTCTCGGTCGTTATCGCATCGTTCGCCTCCTCGGCGAAGGAGGTATGGGACGGGTATGGCTTGCGCGACAGATAGATCTTAATCGCGATGTCGTCGTCAAGGTGATGCACGAACATATCGCAGCAGACCCTCGTTTCCAGGAACGATTCCAGCAGGAAATGCTGGCTATGGCACAGTTCCAGCATCCCTATGCTGTAACCCTGTACGATGCCCACCTCGAAACCGAGGAAGGCCCCTGCATCATCATGGAGTTCGTCAAAGGAAAAACACTCGATATTGTTCTGAAGGAGAATCGGCGCTTCACGCCTCAACGTGCCAGCCGGATTCTGGGACAACTCACGGAAGTGCTTTCCACTGCTCATCATCAGGGAATTGTCCACCGTGATCTCAAACCTGCAAACTTGATGATCACCGATCCGGATACGCAATTTGAGAAGATCAAAGTCATGGACTTCGGTCTGGCCAAGCTGGCCCGCCTGGCTAACCTCGAATCTCGTTCATCCATGATGAACAACAGCAATGACAATATTCTGGGTACACCAGCCTACGTTTCACCTGAGCAGGCACGTGGGGAACATATCACGCATCGCAGTGATATTTACAGTCTTGGTGTCATCATCTACGAAATGCTGACAAGTCGACTGCCATTTCAAGGACTGTCGACGATGGATACCCTGCTTGCCCATGCCATTGAGCAGCCGCCCTCGATGAGTGACGATGAGGTATACATTCCAGCAGCTATTGAAGCAGTCGTGTTTCGCAGCATGGCCAAGCTGCCTGAAGATCGTTATGCCAATGCTCGCGAATTGCATGATGACTACATGAAAGCACTGGCACAGCCAGATCCGCGCAAGTATCAGGAACACATGATGCGGGATGATCCTACCGATCTCCCACCCATTCCTGACAACCTTGACCCGGCAGTAATGATTTACCGCATCCAGGCCTGGATGCCACGTTCCATTGCCTCAGTGAAACTGGCAGGATTCATTCAGGATGCTCGAGGCGAACTGATTGAAAATTCATCGGGTCGTGTTCGAGTCATTCTGGGAGGCAAGAACACTGCCTATCGTCCAAGCAAGGTGGGGTGGTTCGCTACCGGCCGCCCTGATATTGAGATGGAATTGCAAATCTTTGAAAGCAACAATCCTCTTCGTCGCAATCAAGTGTGGGTTACCGTCATCCTTCGCTACCTGGGCAAGAGCCTGACTGAAGACTTTCACGCCCGTGGCGACCGCATTTTCCGCGATCTGCGTGGCTACCTGATTGGCTCAACACCGGGTATTTAACCGCTCGATGTCACTTCTCCAGAACTTCTTCGATGCCAACCTCGACTATCGATAACGGTATACCGGATGATGTCCAGCGTCAGAGCCGGGTCCAGGATACGCTGGTACATCCCAATCCCGTTCTCTTCAACGCCCAGGAGCATCGACCGGCCATCCCTAACTATGAAGTACTGGATGAGTTGGGGCGAGGCGGCATGGGGGTCGTTTATCGTGCGCGTGATATACGACTCAAACGTCATGTTGCCATCAAAATGCTGCTTGATCCTGAATTTGCCAGTCCGGAACAGCGGCTGCGGTTTAAGATCGAAGCAGAAGCTGTAGCCCAACTGCGTCATCCGAATATCGTCCAGGTCTATGAACTGGGGGAGTTGACTGGCAGCAGCATTGCCCATCCTTACATGGTGCTGGAATATGTCGATGGACCGACGCTCTTTCGCTACATGCGACAGCGAACGTTCACCGAGCGTGAGATTGCGGCACTGATGATCACGTTAGCCCGTGCCATTCAGCATGCCCATGATCATGGACTCATCCATCGTGATCTGAAGCCAGCCAACATCCTTCTCCACCAGGACCCGTTGCCAGAGAGTGGCAGCCTGGAGATGAACCGTGTGCTTGACTTTACGCCGAAGATCACTGATTTCGGTCTGGTGAAGGCTCTCGTTTTTGACGGTGAAGTCAGGCGAGATCTGACGAGGCCTGAGCTGATGGTCGGTACCCCCCAGTACATGGCTCCGGAACAGGCGAACCCCGCACCGCATGCTCTCAGTTGCTCTGTCGATATCTATTCGCTGGGTGTGATCTTCTACGAATTACTTACGGGGCGATTACCTTTTGATGATCGTGACATCCTCCGAATGCTGATGGAAGTGCAGACACAGGAAGCTCCATCGCCTCGCAAAATCAAGCCTGCGGTTTCCGTCGATCTCGCTACGATTTGCCTGAAGTGCCTGAACAAGGTTCCGGAACAACGCTATTCTTCCGCTGCAGCGCTGGCTGACGATCTAACTCGTTTCCTGAATCATGAACCCATCCACGCCCGCCCTCTCAGCGAATGGCAAAAGACTGTCAAGTGGGTCAGACGTCATCCATTAGTTGCCAGTCTGGTAACGCTACTATTCTGTGTGATCACTATTGGTTTGATTGTTATCGGAATCCTCTGGCGGCGAGCTGAGAGTGATCGACAGATTGCTCAAACGGAATCACAGGAAGCTTCGTGGGCTCGGGACGAGGCCAGGAATGCTGCCCAGAATGCCAGAGAAGCAGAGCTAGTGGCCAAGGCTGCAGAGGCTGAAGCCAAACGGCAGGAGCAGGCTGCTCAGCGGTCACTTTACTTCAGCAAGGTGGCTCAGGCTGATCTGCTCCTGCAGCAGGGGTTGCTTGACCGTCCGCTGAGCATTTTGAATTCGACCAATCGCTTGATCAGGGATGAGGATCCAAGAAGCTGGGAATGGTACTACCTGCGCCAGCAGTGCAATACGATGGAGTCAGTCAATATCCAATCGAATGATTATGTACAGCAGGTTCGCTTTCACCCGAAAAAAGACATTCTGCTCAGTATTGAAGGGGCTGAGTACTTTGCGGACTATAAGCCCAATGATTTCCCTGCCCGGTTGCTTTTCCACAAAACTGATGGCGACAAGGTTCGTCAAGCGTTCAAAACAGCATTCGTCTCGCCGTTGCCGCTCCGCCAATTATATCTGCTGAAGGATGGCGAATACGCCATTGTCGGGGATAGCCAGCATCAATTGACATTGATTAATGTGAGTGAGGCTATCAAGGGAAAATCTCCAGTATGGAAGTTGCCACATTTCCAACTTCATGCCGTTGCAAATGATGCAGGCTTGGTGCTGCTCTGGAAAGAGAATGGTGAGGTGCTGGAACTGTACGATGTTGAAAAGAAGCAGGTGATCGATTCGCTGAAACTTCCAACTGCTATTCACATGGCTTGCATCAGTAGCGACGGTCAGCGAATCGGCTATGCTTTGAAAAACAATCAACTCAATTGCTGGGACAGGAAGCAGCAGAAAGTCATCTGGACGAAGAGTCTGACCGTACCAGCCAGACAGTTAGCGATGAATGGCAACGGCACCGAGTTCATTTGTCTGGATATCAGCGACACAGTGCGTTGGGAACATGTCGACCAGGGCCGAACGCTGTACCAGGGACAATATCGTTATTACGACTTTATTCGCCTCTCTGCTGATGCAATAGCATTAGCTATCATCGCTCACGGGGAACAAGGGGACGATGTGCATGTGTATCGGAAAGGAGTAGATGGACAGGTCAGGCCGATACCGTACGTGCTGCACGAACATCGGGGAACTGTCCGAAATGTTGAATTCAGCCAGGATAGCAATCAACTGCTCAGTTTTGGTTCCGATGCAATTGTCCGACTTTGGGATATCAGTGATGCATCACGTAGCTCAGGGAGTGTTCTGCATCGTTACAACGGCCATCTGGCACAGGTACAGACTGCAGCTTTCAGTCCGCACAGCAGCATGATCGCGAGTGGCGGAATCGATGCCAACATCATGTACTGGCGTACGGATGTTTCCATCTCTCGAGATCGCCGCTTCATGGCGGAACTCGAATGCGGTGGGGAATGGATCAGCGATTACCGGTTCGTCCGGGACACTCCCTGGCTGGCGGTCTATCAGCATCAGCAGGGAAAATTGGTACTCCTTGACATGAATACTCGGCAGGTTGTCAAGAAGTTCATGCTTCCTGAAGCCTCCAACGAATTCCGTGCACCTCGGTATGACATTCACTTCTCACCTGATGGCAAACGACTGGCGATTTTGAATAAACTTCACAACCAGGTACTCGTTTACAATACCCTTCAAGGGACACTACTATGGAAAACACCGAGCTCCAGCCTTCGGTATTTCTGGCTGGCCTTCAGTGGTGATGGCAAACGGTTGTTGTCCGCTGGCCACTTTCCGAACCCGACTACACCCGGCAAGCCCATCCCCTTCCTTTCAGGCTACCAGGTATGGGATGTCGCTTCCCAACAACTGATTGTGGAAAACAAGGTCGAAGGGTTTTCCAATTCATGGACAATCAACCACGATGGTACCAGGTTGGCTGCTGCACTTCGCACTCGAGAGCAGAGTCAGCTGGGTATGTTCACGGTGGAAGGTGCTGTGAAAGAATTGTGGCGAAAGCCTATCAACTTTCGTTACCTGACTTCATTGGCCTTCAGTCCGGATGGACTGTCTCTCGCTGGTGTAAACTTTGTGCCTGAACGCAACGAAGTTGCGCTGTGGAGCGTTGCCACTGGAGATTTTCGCTGGAAGCACTTCAGTAATTATGAATCGACTCAGGTCACTTTCACACGCGATTCCAAGCGGGTTCTCACTATTGGTTATGCCAGTGACATCATCATGCATGATTCGCAAACGGGGCGTGAGGTGCTGAGCTTTCGCAGTCATGGCATACCTCGCCTCAACGATTATTCCTTATCGCCTCGCATCGTGTTCAATCATGATGAAACGATACTGGCTGCCCATAGTTGGGAAGGTACGCTTTCCTTCTGGCATGCCTTCAACAAGGAAGCCTATGACAAGAACCCGCAGGCTTTTGAGAAAACTCGCGTTCTCAAATGGGAAGCTGGGGAAGAATGATTACCGACCCAGCTTCTGATATTCCTTGAGCGCAGCTGCCAGGATATCCACCGAAGCTTGAAGATCTTCCGCCTTCAGTACATAGGCGATGCGTACCTCATTCATGCCAAGACCAGGAGTCACATAGAAGCCGTTCGCCGGTGCCACCATGACCGTGGCTTTGTTCAGCTGAAATTCGGAAAGCATCCAGGTAGCGAAGTCGTCACTATCGCGGACAGGGAGCCGTGCGATGAAGTAAAAGGCTCCTTCTGGCTTCCGCAGGAAAACCCCTGGAATCTGCTGCAAGCCTTGGAAAAGCAAATCACGACGGTGTTGATACTCTGTTACCACGTTCTGCGTGTATTCCGGGCCGAGTTCATCGGCACCGACAGCAATAAACTGAGCCAGTCCCGGTGGGGACAATCGACCCTGGGCCATCTTCATGCATGCTGCGAAGACGTTCTGATTCCGTGTTACCAGGCAACCTAATCGAATGCCACAGGCGCTATAACGCTTCGACATGCTGTCAACGACGATGACATTCTCAGCAAAGCCAGGCAAAGTCAGTGTGCTGATGGCCTGCTTGCCATCGTAGACAAACTCACGGTAAACCTCATCCGCCAGCAGATAGAGTCCCTTATCCTTGCAGAACTGGGCCACCATGGTCAGTTCGTCGCGCGTGTACACTGTGCCAGTCGGGTTATTCGGATTGCAGATGATCACCATCTTTGTTTTTGGCGTCACTGCAGATTCCCATGCAGAGCGTGGTGGGAGATGGAAACCATCTTCACCTTTGCTGAGCAATGGCTTCAGTGTCACCCCCGCCATCATGGCAAACGATCGATAGTTGGTGTAAAAAGGTTCCACCACGAGTACTTCATCGCCAGGGTTGCAGCAGGCGTACATGGCAAAGAGGATAGCTTCGCTGCCTCCCGTCGTAGCCAGTACTTCGTTGCTTTTCAGATCGATACCGAGTTTGTGATAGTACTTTACCAGCGACAGGACGTACTCTGGCGTTCCACCAGAAGGCGAGTAGGCGTAGACCTTGTCCTTCAGGATGCGCAGCCTGTCGCGCATCACGGCAGGGGTTTCGATGTCCGGCTGGCCGATATTGAGGTGATAGACATGAATGCCTTTCGCTTTGGCTGCATCGGCAAAGGGGGCCAGCTTGCGGATGGGGGAAGCAGGCATCTGCACGCCACGTTCGGAAATCGCTAAAGGCATTATGAAACTCCAGTGATCCCAATATTGTAGTTCTTCAATGCAGGAAGTGGCAGGGGCGTTCGGTATCCGAACGCCCCTGCCAGTGCTAAATTCAACTCGTTCGAAAATGACTACTTGTTCTTCTTTCCAGCCATGAACTCGATTTTCTCTACCTTGTCGCCGTTCACGGTCAAGGAGACTTGTTGGCCTTGCTTCAGTTCGTCGCTCTTGGCGTCGGTATGGGTTTGATTATCCTTTTTTCCTGTGATCTTCTCTACCTTCGTGCTGCTGGTCAGGGTGAATTTCTTTTCTTCCTGAGCAGTAGTGCTGGTGTCTTTCTTCTTCTTTGCAATCGCGACGGTGATCGTGGTGACATCCTTGTCTTTCTCGATTTTGACGATGCTGCCTTTGACGGGCTTGTCAGCAGCATTGGCAGTGTTACCGAAAAGAAGCAGGCAAGCAAGGGCGAGGCTGAGAGCTAAGCGAATCATCTGTTACTCCTGAGTATTGGGGTGATTGTCAAGTGATTCAACACCACTGCTGTTGTCAGGGTTTCGCAGTGCATCGAGATAACTCTGCAACATGATCTGTGCAGCTACCTTATCGAGCTGCTTCTTTCGCTGAGAAGCCTTTAGCCCACCTGCCTGCAAAGCGGTCCAGGCGAAGGCGCTGCTGAATCGTTCATCGTGAAACACAATCGGCAGCCCTGTTACCTTCTGCAGCCAGGTTCCGTAACGTCGAACTTCCTTAGACTTGGCACTTTCGCTACCGCTCATGTGCACAGGCAAACCCATAACGATGCCGACGAGTCTTTCCTGTTTGACGAGTCTCTGGTAGAAGACTGTTTCTTCCGATGCACTTTGACGTTCAAGCAGTTGAAATGGTGCTGCAATGGTCTGGTCTCGATCGCAGAGTGCCAAACCCACACGTACGCTGCCGTAATCGACACCGAGCAGCGGACCAACTGGGAGTACAGTATTCGGAATATCAGGCTGCATATTGACAGATTACGAATTGCATGCTGCAACGGGTGCAGTAGAGTGATGCTTTGTGCGATGCGATGATCAGTTTTCATGCGTGACTTTTACGATGTTCAGCGACAGGCACTGGTTCGCCATCTGAAACGAGCAACCAGCGGTGAAGTGCAGGAGAGCCCGCTGAGCAGGCAACTCTACAGCACGGATGCCAGCATCTATCAGATTGAACCACTTGCGGTGTTTCTGCCACGCACCACCGATGACCTGCGCGCTGCGATGCAGATATGTCATGAGCATCACATTGCTATTGTGCCCCGTGGTGGAGGCACCAGTCTCTCCGGGCAAGCCATTGGTGCCGGGCTCGTCATTGATTGCAGCAAATACCTTCGCACTATCCTCGAGTTGGATCCTACTGAGCAGCGTGCCCGTGTGCAGCCAGGCGTTGTGCTGGAACAGCTCAACACAGCGGCAAGTCAACATGGGCTTATGTTTGGCCCCGATGTCTCGACCGCCAACCGCGCCACCATTGCTGGCATGATTGGCAACAACTCTGCCGGATCGCATTCCATCGTTTATGGCCTGACAGTCGATCATTTGCTGAATCTTCAAGTCGTCTTCAGCGATGGCAGCACTGCCCGTTTGCAGCGCGAACGGCTGCAGACCATTCTGCAGTTGCAATCCACTGCCTCGCGAGTGGCGGCCCTGTATCAGACGATCAGACAGATACTCCAGAAACATCACGAACAGATTCGTCAACGCTTCCCAACCATTCTGCGACGTGTGAGCGGCTACAACCTCGATCGCTTGCTGAATGCCTGGGAAAAGGGTGAACTCAACCTGGCAGAACTGGTGGCAGGGAGCGAAGGGACTCTCGCCCTCATCCAGGAAGCTGAAGTGAGGCTCGTGAAGAAGCCTCGTTTCCGTGGACTGCTGGTACCTCATTTCAGCAGCATCCAGGCCGCACTCGAATCACTGGAAACCTGCCTGGCTATCCGGCCCTCTGCCGTCGAGCTGATGGATGAGATGATTCTCCGGCTGGCCCGCCAGAATCTGGCACTGCAACGACGCATGGAGCTGATCGAAGGCATCCCTGCTGCCCTGTTCATGGTGGAAGTAGCGGGGGATGATCCTATCGACCTTGGTGCCAGACTCGATCAACTCGAACGACAACTGCGAGGCCGACCTGGCGTAACAGCACTGATACGTACTCTGGACGAGGATCAGCGCGAACCACTCTGGCGACTGCGCGAATCGGGGCTGCCACTGTTGATGGGCCTGCCAGGTGATCGCAAGCCAGTTACCTTCGTGGAAGATACCGCAGTCAGCCCGGAGAAGCTGCCGGGCTTCGTCGCTGCCTTTCAACAGATCATGCAGGAACACGGCACCCATGGTGCCATCTATGGTCATGCCAGCGTTGGTTGTCTGCACATTCGCCCAGTGCTTGATCTGCATCAGCAAAGTGATGTCCAGGTGATGCGGAAGATCAGTACTGCCGTCACGCAACTGGTAATGCAGCACGGCGGTAGCCTCTCTGGAGAGCATGGCGATGGCCTGGCTCGTTCTGAATGGCTGCCCAGGCTCTTTGGCCCTGCCATATACCAGGCATTTAGAGAGATCAAGCAAGTTGCAGACCCCAATGGACTGATGAATCCAGGCAAGATTGTCGACGCACCGCCGATGGATCAGCAGCTTCGATATCAGCAGCGTGAACGAGTCGAGTTGCCTACGGTGATGCTGGATTATTCCAGACAAGGTGGAATTGCCCAGCACGTCGAGCTGTGTTCCGGGACTGGAGTGTGCCGTAAAACGAGTTCTGGAACGATGTGCCCATCGTACCGGGCCACACTGGACGAGAAAGAAAGTACCCGTGGCAGAGCAAATGCATTACGCCTGGCGTTCCAACAATTGTCACCTGCCGAAGCATTGGCAAGCCACGATGTACACGAGGTTCTTGATCTCTGTCTCAGCTGCAAAGCCTGTAAAGCGGAATGCCCCAGCAACGTCGATATGGCGAAGCTCAAGGCGGAAGCTACTCACCAGTATTATCAGCGACATTGGCGGCCGATGTCGCATCGGCTGCAACGATACATACCCAGTCTGCTCGCCTGGGGATCGTACTTCGCCCCGATGACCAACGCTTTGTCACGATGGCGGTTCCCGCGCTGGTTGATGCAGCACTGGTTTGGAATCAGTCGCCAGCGCAGTCTGCTCCCACTTCATCGCCAGAACTTTCGCCGTTGGTTTCGCCATCGCTATCGGCATACTCCTCCGCAGCCAGACCATCGTGTGATTTTGTTTGATGACTGTTTCACCACCTACATGGAGCCTCATCTCGGGCAGGCGGCCTGCAGACTGCTCAATTCACTGGGCTATCAGGTTGAACTGGCTGGCGGACACTGTTGTGGCAGGCCGCTTATCAGCCAAGGCTACCTCACTGACGCTAAACGCCTGGTGGTGAAGCAGGCACCTCTGCTGGCTGCACGTCTGCAAGATGACGTGCCCATCCTGGGTCTCGAACCGAGTTGCCTGCTCACACTGACGGACGAATGGCCTGAACTGTATCCGAGTGATGCAACAAAGAAGATTGCCCAGCATGCAAAACTGACGGAGCAATGGCTTGCCAGCAAGTCAATCCAGTACCGGCCACTGGCTGCAGAAGCTGTTGTTCATGGGCATTGCCATCAGAAGGCACTCGTGGGCATGACCAGCGTGATGACTTCGCTGCGACAAATTCCCAAGCTCACGGTTCGTGAGCTCGATACCGGCTGCTGTGGCATGGCTGGGTTCTTCGGTTATGAAACCAGGCATTTCGATCTCAGCAAGAAGATCGCTGGGCAATCGCTGCTCCCTGCCATTGCTGCCAGTTCCGAAGTCATCGTTCTCGCTTCGGGAACATCTTGCCGACACCAACTCCGCGATTTATCGAACTGTCAGCCTATGCATCCCGTCGAGTTGCTTGCTCAGCAGCGCGAGGCAGGTGAGCCATTCTCGCACGACCTGCAGCGTTAGGAGCGATAACAGCCCCAAGCATAACTATTGTTTAGAACAGGTAAGTTCCCAGCATTCGCTGGGAACCATGGTGATATTAACGCCGGCGGCCCGATGCTGCAGCACCAGTGCGTGCCATCGTTGTCGAACTGTTCGAAACAGCAACTTGCGTGACTGCATTGCGAAGTGCAACAATACGACGAGACACCATCTGCTGGGCTTGCTGCGAGGTCACGCCGCTACCAGTTGGAGGCGACACCTGGCCGGTTTGCAGGGCAACCAGAAGCTGTTCCGATTGAGCTATCTGGTTCTGCAGTGTTGCTATCAAGGCCTGTTTGCCGCCGTTGGTATTCGATGCGACAGTGCCAGAGCCGGAGCTAGAAACAGTTGTAGCAGTGCTCGTAGCACTGGCGGTAGAACTGGAGGCACTTCCGGAATTGCCTTGGCACTTACCTCCCTGTGCCAGGACTGGCGACGCCAGAAGCAAAGCTCCGAGCGCAGCACACCACAGTCGTCTCATGACAGACTCCTTGAAATGAAAAAGGGACCGCTCAGGGAAAGTGCATCAAAAAAGAGATAACGAGCGATGCAGCGAGTCGAATCGTTTCACAACCAGACAAGGCAAGCGGTGTGCCAAGCGGGGAAAAGCGATCGGAAAGAGTGCTGAAGGTACAGATCTTCAGCGAGAGAAAGAAATCTCATCTCGTTCACGAGATAGTCTACATCTGCACTTGAGGTGGGGCAGTTCGAGAAGAGACAATCGTTGCAGGATGCTGTGTGAAAAAAGCACGACTCGCTCCCGACTGGTGTCGGGAACGAGATCAGTCGTGTTATGGCAACACTTTCAACTGCTTCGGATCAGTGACTTTGATCTGTGGTGCATCCTTGTAAATTTCCACTTTGCCGGTCACTTGTATTTTCTTGCCTTTGAAATGCTCTTTCGGTTCAGTGATTTCTTTCGACTTGCTCAGATAACCCTTTTCCAGAACAACGGTGAAATTCTTACTGTCACGAAAGTCGGCAAGTGAATTAAGGAAGACCCGATTGCCTGATCCACCGGTTGCCTGCACAGTGAACTCGACTGTCACTTCTTCGCCAACCTTTTTCGCTGCTTCGATAGTGTTGATGGTGCCAAGGCTCGTTTTCTCGGGTTCAGCGGTGACGTTGCCAGCGGAGGATGGAACTACACGGCCGGGATGAATGGTGCTCAGCAGCACTTTTTGTTGAATGGTCACCTCGCCTGCTTCGTCGCGAATCTGCAGACGAATGACCGGATCGCTGGCATACCAGTCGATGGTGATGAATCCGAAGTTGTTCCCCCAGTTCATGGTGGCCACCCGATGCTGATTTGGTTCGAAAGCACGGAATCGCTTGTTCGCTTCGGTTAAGCCGCTGGAAGTGACATCGTAGATCGGATAGCTGACAGCCTTGGGCATCATGGACAGTTCGGCCAGGTGTCTGTCTCCGCTGAGGAAGATGATTCCTTTTGCCTGGGTGCTTTCGATTAGTTGAAACAATTTCTCCCGTTCCTTCGGGTGATTCATCCACTTTTCCCAACCATGATCCTGGGCAATTACCTGTATGCTGGAGCCGACGATGCGAATATCGGCTGGCTGTTTAAGCTGGTCTTCGAGCCACTTCCACTGAGCTTCGCCCAGGATGGTGCCTGTGCTGCTTTCATCTGGAATGTAGGGGCCCTCACCCGGCAACGCTTTAGGTTCTTTTTTCTTCAGCGGCGTGCGGAAGGTGCGGGTATCGAGCATGATGATCTGCACCCGTTGGCCAGGCGGGCCAAATATCTCAACCGAGTAGATGCCTTCCTGTTCACGACGAGGTGAGTTTTCCGGCACATCGAAGAAATCAAGGAAGAGCTTTTGCGACTCCTTCTTCGGCCCAAATTCATACCCTGCATCATTCTTGCCGTAATCATGGTCATCCCAGGTGGCAAGAATCTTGCTGGTCTGCTTGAGTAAACGATAGCCAGGGTTAGCGCCAAGCTGTTCATACTTTTTCTTCATCAATTCCATGTTGGTGGTATCAGCATAGATGTTGTCGCCGAGGAAGAGAAATACATCAGGCTTCAGGGCCGCTAGTGATTCCCAGATGGGTTGAGGCTTGGATTGATGAGCACAACTACCGAAAGCGATTCGGCGTAACGGTGCACTTGTAGGATCGGATCCATGCAGAACGGTGGAGAGGCAACAGAGTGTTATCAGGGAGAGCAGGATTCGCATCTTCTGAATCTCGGGCGGGGTTGAACTCGTAAGATAGATAGTTCTAGTGTAGGGATCATAGTGATCCCGATTATGAACCTCTGATGGAGAATCGTGATGCGTCATCTGGTAGCAAGCAGCCTGGTTCTGGCCATCCTTGGCCTCAGCATTCAAGCGGGAGAGAAACCTGTGTCAGACGTACTCAATCACACCGTGAAGAACATCGAAGGCAAAGACGTGAACCTCGCCGACTATCAAGGCAAGGTCGTGCTGGTAGTTAATGTTGCCAGCAAGTGCGGCTACACCAAGCAGTACACCAATCTGCAAGCCGTTTACGAAAAGTACAAGGACAAGGGTCTGGTTGTGCTGGGCTTCCCCTGTAATCAGTTCGGAGGTCAGGAACCAGGCAGCGAAGAAGAGATTCAAAAGTTCTGCAGCAGCAAGTATAGTGTCACCTTCCCGCTGTTCTCCAAAGTGGATGTCAATGGCGGGGGCACGTCAGATTTCTACAAGGCACTCAAGGCCAGCAAGCCAGGCGACATCAAATGGAACTTTGAGAAGTTCCTCATTAATAAAAAGGGAGAAGTGGTCAACCGCTTTGGCTCAGCCGCCAAGCCTGATGCAGGTGAGTTGCTGGCAGCAATTGAAGCAGAGCTGAGCAAATAGTTCACTAATCGATAGTGACATAGCATGAGACGATAACAGCCTTTGGTGAGCGATCACCAAAGGCTTTGTCATGTAGAGTAGCTGCAGCGAAGTGAGATTGTCGGCATGCAACTTGTTAGTGTCAGTAGTATGTCAATAAGTGGTGTATAACAGGTCATCAAAGTGTTCCCATCTTGTCTATATTGACGTGTTTGTGCACAACTCTAGCGATTGTAGAAGACAAGTCGAATTTTCCGATTTTGTGAAATTGGTAAAAAGTTCCGATAATTCTTCTTGAAATGCCCATGGAGAGTAGTTACATTACCCCTCGTCGATGCGGGGTTGGCGGCAGGAGACGCCCCCCTGTTATCGACAACTTATTGACATCTTATTGACAGCCTGCCGACACCTTGAACACAGGTTGTTGACAAGTAGCAGACACAAGAGCTTCCCAGGATGGGACTTGCTGGGCACGGACGCCCCCCCTATTCTTGTGATCATGCACTATGCCATTTGCAATGAGACCTTTGTGGGCTGGGATCACCAGCGTATCTGTACATTTATCGCCTCGCTTGGGTATACTGGGCTTGAAATTGCCCCCTTTACCTTAGGGCCAGCACCGACGCTGTTACCCATGGAAACGCGGCAACAGTACCGTCAGCAGGCACAGGATGCCGGTATTTCGATTGTCGGCCTGCATTGGCTTCTGGCCAAAACCACTGGTTTACACCTTACCCATCCTGATCCTTCTATTCGTATCCGGACTGCTCAGTATCTGGTTGAACTCGGAGCACTTTGCCGAGATCTGGGTGGTTCATTGATGGTGCTGGGGTCCCCACTTCAGCGGAACCGTTTGCCAGAACTATCAACAGTGCAGGCATTTGAGTTTGCCCTGGATACGCTGAAACAGGCCATGCCCCGACTCGGTGAACTTGGCATCCGACTCTGTATTGAACCCCTTGGCACCGCGGAAACCAACTTCATCAATACCTGTGCCGAGGCCAACGAGCTTATCCAGGCTGTCGATCATCCCCTCTGCGTGCTGCATCTCGACGTCAAGGCGATGGCAGCGGAGTGCAACACCAACGATGATGGTGAAGCGATCGCCCGGTTGATTGGCCGGGAGATTGCTCACACTGGCCACTTTCATGCGAATGACCCGAATCGCCGTGGCCCTGGTTTTGGCCCCATGCCGTTCGGCCCGATTATGAAAGCACTCCAGGAGAGCAGATATGCAGGTTGGGTTTCGGTAGAAGTCTTTGATTACTCGCCTGATCCCGAAACCATTGCCAGAGATTCGATAGCCAACCTGAAACTGGCTGCCAACCACCATTGACGAAAAACGCTGTTCCGTGTCTAGTAATGCACCACTGCAGACAGGGAGGTCTGGCGTGCTGTTATCACTCCGACAATGGTTGGGACTCTGGTTCCTTTTCTGGGATCTGTTGCTGATTGCTGTTTCCAGTTATGCGCTGGTTGGTGATGCAGTACTTCCACGTCTTCCTTCGCTGCTGTGCCTGGCATTCCTCTGTCTCGTGATGCGTCAGCTCTACAGTGTGCATCGTCTCAGGCGTGGTCGGGAAGAATTAGTCCAGCTCCTGCAGGCGATGTCATTATGGCTGTTGCTCTTGCTGGTAGTGGAACCTATTCCGAACATCAGTCGATATCAGTTGCTTTCGATAGTCGGGCTGGCTTGTCTGCTGCTTTTCGCTGTTCGACGGCTCTGGTGGTATCTGATCGGCAGTCTGCGTGCGCGTGGGTACAATCCTACGCCTGTCGTCATTGTGGGGACTGGTCGAGTCGCCCGGCGAACTGCTCGGGGGATTGCTCACGCAGGTTGGACGGGCATGCATGTACTCGGTTTCATCGAAAATGAGCCAACCCGCTACACGAGTGATTTACCCATCATCGGCAAGGTCGTTGATTTACCAAGGCTGGTGCTGGAACACGGCATCAGTCAGGTCTTCATCGCTTTGCCTTTGCAACGGTATCACGAAGCCAGGAAAGTCTACGACACCCTCAGCCAGAGTATCGTGGAAGTACGGCTGATTCTTGATGCAGCACCCCTCACGCCATTGTCGCTGTCCACTACCAAGATTGACGGCCTGACTGTAGTAGGTCTGCGAGACAATCCCCACCTCGGGCTTAATCGTGCGGTGAAGCGAAGCATGGATCTCGTATTTGCGAGTCTTGGTCTGCTGATTCTCAGTCCGCTCATGATACTCCTGGCAGCACTGGTCAAGCTGACCAGTCGTGGCCCCATCTTCTACACACAGGAACGGTGCGGCTTGAATGGCCAGCGGTTCCAGATGGTGAAGTTCCGCACGATGAAGCTGGATGCGGAAGCAACGACTGGTCCGGTCTGGGCAAGCAGCAAGGATTGTCGAACAACAGTCATTGGCAGTTGGCTTCGCCGCCTGAGTCTGGATGAACTGCCTCAACTTTTCAATGTGCTTCGCGGGGAAATGAGCCTGGTGGGACCTCGCCCGGAACGGCCCGTCTTCATCGAACGCTTCCGTAAGACAGTTCCCAATTACATGGCTAGGCACATGGTCAAAGCTGGCATGACCGGTTGGGCGCAGGTACAAGGCTGGCGAGGAAACACCTCACTGCGTCAACGCATTCGACACGACCTTTACTACATCACGCACTGGAATCCCTGGTTTGATCTTCGCATCATGGTGATGACTGTCTTCAAAGGGTTCTTTCATCGTAACGCCTATTGATGGTCCGCTCTTGCTGGCAGTACGGGCTGTGAAAAGTCTAACTTGTCGCACAAAAGTGTCGCCCTCGTTTGATCTCAACTGTATGGTAATGAGATGCAAGTTAGACTGTGGAAGTGATTATGAAGTTAGCGATACCCCGTGAGACGACTCCTGGTGAAACCCGCGTCGCACTCGTACCCGAATCGGTGAAGAAACTGCTGGCTGCAGGTTTCACTGTGGCAATGGAAGCTGGCGCTGGCACCACAGCTGGCTACGCCGATGCTTTGTATACTGAGGTCGGGGCAACGGTCGTCAGTGACAAGGCAGCCTTGCTGCGTGATGCAGATTTTGTCTTGCGGGTGGGCGTGCCGAGCGATTCGGAGATCAGCCAATATCGTGCCGAAGCGATGCTGTTAACCTCGCTGATGCCAACGAAGAATCTGAATGCAGTCCAAGCCTTAGCCAGGCAGCGAGTGACCAGTTTCTCAACAGATGCCATCCCGCGTACCACCCGCGCACAGGCGATGGATACGCTCTCCTCCATGGCCAATATTTCCGGCTACAAGGGAGTACTGCTGGCAGCCTGCAACCTGCCTCGATACTTCCCGATGTTCATGACAGCTGCAGGTACTGTGCTACCAGCGAAGGTCTTTGTCATCGGTGCCGGGGTGGCAGGGTTACAGGCCATTGCCACGGCCAAACGACTGGGTGCTCACGTCTTCGCTACCGACGTACGCCCCGAAGTGAAAGAACAGATTGAAAGCGTCGGGGCTAAGTACGTTGGCATCGAGTTGAAGCAAAGTGCAGCTGCCGGTGGTGGATACGCCAGGGAACTCTCGGACGAAGACAAGGCCAGGCAGAAGCAAATGCTGGCGGAACAGTGCGCAGTGTCTGATGTCGTTGTCACCACTGCACTCATTGGTGGGGTGTTTGCCCCCAAGCTCATCTCCGCGGACATCGTTCGCTCGATGAAGCCTGGCTCGATTATTGTTGATCTAGCTGCTGATGGTGGTGGCAACTGTGAGTTGTCGCAGCCGGGGCTGCTCCCACAACTCTCCCCATCACGAAATGATGGGGCAGGGGGGGCTGCGACTGGCGGTGTTATCGTCGAAAACGGCGTAACCATCATTGCCCCGCTCAACCTGCCTGCAAGTGTGCCCTATCATGCCAGCATGCTCTGGTCACGCAACCTCTCCAACTTCCTGCTGGCCTTCTACAAGAACAAGTCCTTCACCCTAGATTTGAATGATGAGATTCTGCGAGGAGCAATCATCACGCATCAAGGGGAAGTGGTACACGCCAAAACGAAAGAGCTACTTGCCAAGTAGCAGTCTTGCTGCAAGCGTAGACAAGACGAGGAGAGCGTACATGAGGTATTGTTGGTTCACCCTGGGATGCTGGCTTCTCGGCGTGGCAGTCTGCCAGGCTGAAGAGAAAACGGCGGCACCGTCGCACAGCAACATTGACTATGTCTCGATGTTGTTCGTCTTCATGCTGGCGACGTTTATCGGTATCGGCGTCATTCGTCGTGTCTCGCGTTTGCTGCATACTCCACTCATGTCACTGACAAATGCCATCTCTGCCATCGCGGTAGTGGGTGCGATCATCGTCGCAGGTGGCAAGGAGTACTCAACTCCAGTACGTATTCTTGGTGCCATTGCACTTTTTGCTTCGATGACCAACATTATTTCCGGGTTCATGATCACCGAGCGCATGCTCAAGATGTTCAAGAGCGATAAGGAGGCACGCTGATGCATCCTTTGTTGATTGAACTCATCTACCTGGCTGGTACGGCACTCTTTATCTTCTCGCTTCACTGGATGAGCGATCCGAAGACTGCTCGCAAGAGCGTGGCTGCTGGTGCTGTCGGTATGGGCTTGGCCGTCCTGGCTACCTGGTTCAGGCCGGAAGTGACGGAACACCTCTGGGTGATCATCCCCATTGCCCTTGCCATTGGGCCAGGCATGTGGCTGGCAAACGTGCCTCTGACAGCAGTTCCACAGCGAACTGCCATTTCGCATGCCTTCGGTGGCCTGGCGGCAGGTTTGGTGGGTACTGCCAAGTATATCCACTGGTATCAGAACGAACCCGAAATGCTGACTGCCTTCCGCATGGGGGCCATCATCATCGAGATCGTGCTGGGTTACCTCACCTTTACCGGGTCGCTTATTGCAGCAGGCAAGCTGCAGGAGATCAAGTGGATACCCCAGCGACCTTGGGTGTATAAGGGGCAGAATCTGGTGAATGGTGGCGCCTTTGCCCTGGCGATACTCCTCGGTTTGCTGCTGATCATCTGGCCGAACACAGCCTTTTCACCAGTGCTGTTCGTGGTGTTGTTACTCCTTTCGCTCAACTTCGGCTGGATGCTCGTTATGCCGATTGGTGGAGCGGATATGCCGACAGTAATTGCGATTCTCAACTCGTATGCTGGCCTGGCTGCAGTAGCGATGGGTTTTGTGCTGGATAACAAACTGCTTATTACAGCGGGTGCTCTGGACGGTTCCAGCGGTTTGATTCTTTCCATCATCATGTGCAAGGCCATGAACCGTTCGTTCTTTAATGTGCTGTTCGGGGCCTTCGGGCAGGTACAACAACAAACAACGCAGGGCGAAGCTAAGGAGTACAAATCCGATACTCCCGAGAATGCTGCTGCTATCCTCGAACAAGCCAACTATGTCGTCATCGTTCCCGGTTACGGCATGGCGGTAGCCCAGGCCCAGCATAAGGTACGTGAACTTTACGATGCACTGAAGAAAAAAGGGGTGACTGTGAAGTTTGCCATCCACCCTGTGGCAGGTCGCATGCCGGGGCACATGAA